>NZ_DBHLAM010000013.1:0-14286 GCF_057314195.1 Rodentibacter sp.
CGTGAGCTGTGCTGTTTGCATAGTTCGCAGTGCTGTTTGCTACCAATGCGGTGCTATTTGCGTAGTTTGCAGTGCTGTTTGCAGTATTTGCTGTTGTGTTAGCTGCATTAGCAGTTGAGTTAGCCGCAGTCGCTGTGCTGTTCGCGTTGTTAGCCGTTGTGTTTGCAGCATTTGCTGTGCTGTTCGCTGCCAATGCGGTGCTGTTTGCAGCATTCGCTGTGCTGTTAGCTGCCAATGCGGTGCTGTTTGCGTAGTTCGCTGTGCTATTTGCTACCAATGCGGTGCTATTTGCATAGTTCGCTGTGCTGTTGGCTACCAATGCGGTGCTGTTGGCGTAGTTCGCTGTGGAGTTCGCTACGTTGGCAGTGCTGTTAGCAGCAGTCGCTGTGCTGTTCGCGTTGTTAGCCGTTGTGTTGGCTGCATTCGCGGTACTGTTGGCTGCCAATGCGGTGCTATTTGCATAGTTCGCAGTGGAGTTTGCAGTATTCGCGGTTGTGTTGGCTGCGTTAGCGGTGCTGTTAGCCGCTGTTGCTGTGCTGTTCGCGTTGTTAGCGGTTGTGTTGGCTAAGTTTGCGGTGCTGTTTGCTGTGTTCGCGGTTGTGTTCGCTGCGTTAGCAGTTGAGTTCGCGGCAGTCGCGGTGCTGTTGGCTGCCAATGCGGTGCTATTTGCGTAGTTCGCTGTGGAGTTCGCGGCGTTGGCGGTGCTGTTGGCGGCTTTGGCTTCGGTGGTGGCGTTGTAGGCCACTTGGGCGACGGCGTAGAGTTGGCTGCCGTTTACGGCGTCAGTCGAAGTGTTGCTCAGAAGACCGGCCGCGACGTTTTGGATGCGGCGTTCTTGGCCGACTGCACCGACGCTCACTACGCCTGCCGGTGTGCTGCCTGAGAAGTTCAGGGTGATGGCGCCCGGGCCGCTGCCGAGGGTTTCGGAGGCGTAGGCGCTGAGGCCTTTGGTGCTGGTGCCGGCGGCGACGTAGGCGCTGTTGGAGCCTAAGAACACGGAATTATTCGTCGTCGTGCTGATGTCGTTACCAAGAGCGAATACGCCGGTTTGGCCTGCGGCTAAGGTGTTGTTGTTACCCACGCTGTAGGACGCGTTGGCGTTAATGACGCTTGGGTCACCGAATGCACCGGAGTTGTGGCCGTGAACTTGGTTGCCTACGCCGATTCCGATAGATTGGTTGCCGGTGACGTTGGACATGTTACCAATAGAAATCCCGGCCTCTCCGCTGACCTGGGAAGAATTACCGATGGCGATGGCATCTTTCGCGTGAGCTCCTGACCAGCGACCTAATGCAATGCCGGCATCTGCGCCTGTTGATACATTTGCAGTGAAGCCTAATGCCAAAGAAGAATAGGCATTAGCATTTGACAAATAACCTAATGCAACACCGCCATCTAAACTGTTTGACTCTCTCCCGATCGATATACCATTTTGGTCAGCGGTGGTTTGAACACCCATTGCAATTCCCCAACGACCCGCCGAAATATTGGAACCAATAGCTATAGCGCTTTTTCTTGCGCTCGTGGCATTACCGATTGAAATCGCCTGTTCTTCACTAGCCAACGCATTAGCGCCCAATGCAATACTATAAGTATCGAGAGCCTTAGCACCGGCACCAACAGCGGTCGCGCTGTCAGCAACTCCTCTAGCATTAGCACCGATGACGGTGGCATTCGTACTGAGTGCTGTCGCATTAGCCCCGATAGCAATTAAGTCACGATGACCGCTTGCTGTGGTTCCTGCCGTCGCATTCGGGCCTAAAGCTATAGAATCAATGCCTTTTGCCCCTTGACCGTTGCGGTTGCCTGCCACAGTAGAATTAATGCCAACGTATTTGGAGCCGGCATCTTGCATAGCGGCGTAAAGTTGGGAACCGCGAATAGCATCGGTGGAATTGGCGGATACTAAACCTTCAGCCAAACCTTGAATGCGGCGGGTTTGGTTGGCAGAGATATTGCCTACGGAAATCACGCCGACGGCACCGGTTACACCTGCGGTAAGGTTATTATCTGAGGCGGTGTAAGCACTGCCGGAACCTAAGAATACAGAATTATTTTCGGTGTTTGTGATGTTATTACCGAGCGCAAATACATCCGTTAAGCCTGCGCCGAGGGTGTTGTTGTTACCCACGCTGTAAGACGCGTTGGCGTTGATGACACTTGGGTCACCGAATGCGCCGGAATTGTGGCCGTGGACTTGGTTGCCTACGCCGATGGCGATGGATTGGTTGCCGGTGACGTTGGAAGCGTTACCGATGGCGATGGATTCAAGGCCGAGCGTTGTGGCGTTTGAACCCATAGCGATGGATTGATTGCCGGCTGCAGTGGCGTTTGTTCCCACAGCAGTGGATTCTAGGCCGGAAGCATTGGCTGCATAGCCTTGCGCGATGGAATAATCATTGAGTGCCTTTGCCCAACCACCTTGAGCCACTGATGTCATACCGTGTGCTTGTGACATATAGCCTGATGCAACAGCACCAAAAGCAGTTGCATTGGCATACGGACCGACAGCCAGTGCCGCCTCATCTAATGCATTTGAACTATAACCCAACGCAGTAGCGCACATTTCAGTAGCGTTGGCATATACCCCGAACGCGGCAGAATTAGCGCCTAAGGCTCTCGTACTGTGACCTACGGCGGTAGCATAATAGTCCGCAAATGAGCGTCCACCAACCGCTACGCCAACTCTATTGGTACTGCTATTACTACCGATTGATACACTTTCTTCCCAAGCACTGGCTGAAGAACCGATAGCGAGCGACAGAGAACCATGCGTGCTTGCATTTAAACCAATCGCTACTGAGCTTTCACCATTTGCATTCGCAAGACGCCCAATCGCTGTTGTGTTATTTAATACTGCAAGAGAATCAGTACCGATCGCGATTGCTGAATCAAGTGTTGAGTATATGTTGGAAGCTGTAGCATTTTGTCCGATAGCAATTAAGCCACGATGGCCGCTTGCTGTGGTTCCTGCCGTCGCATTCGGGCCTAAAGCTACAGAATCAATGCCTTTTGCCCCTTGGCCATTTCTGTTACCGGCGACGGTGGAATTAATGCCAACATATTTTGAGCCGGCATTTTGCATAGCAGCGTAAAGTTGGGAACCGCGAATAGCATCGGTGGAATTGGCGGACACTAAACCTTCAGCTAAACCTTGAATACGGCGGGTTTGATTGGCGCTGATGTTGCCGACGGAAATGACGCCAACTGCACCGGTTACACCTGCGGTAAGGTTATTATCTGTGGCGGTGTAAGCACTACCGGAACCTAAGAATACAGAATTATTTGCGGTGTTTGTGATGTTATTACCGAGCGCAAATACATCTGTTTGACCGCTTGCTAAGGTGTTGTTATTACCCACGCTGTAAGACGCGTTAGCGTTGATGATACTTGGGTCACCAAATGCACCGGAATTATGGCCAGTCACAATATTGCCAACACCGATAGCGATAGATTGGTTGCCGGTGACGTTGGAGTTATAACCAACGGAAATAGATTGATTACCGGTAACGGAAGCATTATAGCCGGCAGCAAGAGAGCCGTTTCCTTTTGCAAAGGTATTGGCCCCCAATGCGGTGGCCTGCATGACATCTTTATCAAAAACTGAGGAGTGGTTAAAACGACCTGCTACGGCATTTGCCCCTAATACGACGTTTTCATCGCCCCAAGATTCGGAATTCATCCCGATAGCTGTGGTGTTAGAAACAAAATTGTAGGCAATACGGCCGTTGTCAGTACCGATTCGTGAGCCAATACCAAGCAGGTTATCCCCATAAACTTGGGAATTCAATGCCACACTATTTTCGCCATAAGCAATACTTTTATCAGCCTCTACTTGACTGGTGAAAGGGTTATATCCTGAGAAACTTCCGACCGCTGTGGAGGCCACGCCATGAGCATAGCCATTAATCGCCGTGGAGTATGAGGCGTTATTCGACGTTGCCTGACCATTAATTACCACTGTATGATCTAATGAGCCAACCCAACTATTTGCTACCCCCTGAACAACAACAGAATTATTACCACTGATCTTGCCCGATACTGCCACAACTTGTGAGCCATCTGCTGACGAGTCATAGCCCAATGCCACAGTTTGACTACCGTTTGCTGTTGTAAATGCGCCCAATGCGGTGTTGTTTGCTCCTGTAGCAGTAGCATTCACCCCTGTGGCAATAGAATTATTACCCGTGGCATTAGCGTTCACACCTTGAGCAATAGAATGATTACCCGCTGCAGAGGCTTTCGGACCGAGGGCCATGGCGTTGATGCCGGTGGCTTGTTGATTGGTGGTGGATCCGCCGAAATTCTCAGTCATATTAGAGTTAACATGAAAATAAGAATAACCCGCGGTACTATAGAGAGTGCCTAATTTTCCTATTGGATCGAAACCTTGGTTGGCAGAAGCACCTGTCGGATAGGCACTCCATGCTAATCCCTTAGAGTCCATTCCTGTTACAGCATCAACAGTTACATTTTGTGAAAGGTGAGCTGAAATATTAGCAAACGACATAGTAAGGCCTAATGCACTTGATGAGATCATATCTCCAGGGGTGCTTGTATGCGGCAGACTATTTACCTGATATGTCGGATCTCCCTCAAAAAAACCAAGCGTAGAATTATAATATATTGCACTCGTGGAGGAATTTGGAATGCTATTAAAAAGATCTGCATACGCCTTTCCATATTTATCACGCTGTGCTGAGGTAGTGTTAGTAACTAACCATGTATCTTGAGCATAGCTACCGCGATTATCAAAAAGATGCGCCCCCATAGCCATACCATCACCGATATAAAGCTTTTCTCCACCGGCAGTTTCATAATAAAAATCGGTAAAAAGCATTTCGCCTTTTTCATTGGAACCGACATATTTTATCGCCTCGGCCGGCTTGGCGCTTAATGTCCATACCAACACGCCCGCGGCGACGGCCGTCAATGCGGTGCTCGTGGCGGAGGCTTTTACGTGTCCGCGCGCGAGTTCGGATACGACGACCCAAGCTTGTTGGGCGGCGTTCCAGACAATTTTGTATATTTTGTTCATTAAAAATCACATCCTCTTATAAAGTTGTGGGTAAAAAATACGGCAAAACGCCGTTTAAATGCGTGTATTTTATACAGACTTAAACAGCGTTATGCTTAGGTGTTTTTTGGCGAAATTTCAAGCGTTTTCCTGCCAAAAAAGCGACGATATTCTATGGGAGTTTTGGGGGAATGTAAAGGCTGTTTTGGGTAAGGATAAATGACGTTATCGGTTCTGCTTTCAGCCACTTGAGGCTTGGTGACAGCCTTTCGGTAAACAGAGGCGAGAACAATCTGATGCATTGCGATTTTTTAAGGAACAAAGCAGGATTTTTTGTGGCTTCAATGCGGTGCTGATTTGATAGTACGGTAATAAATACCCTTTTACTTTTAGATAAAATCAAACTACCATTGCATTACATTTTGCATTACAAATGAGGGAAATTATGGCTACACTAAATGTTCGTTTAGACGACGAATTGAAACAAAAAACTTATGCGATTCTTGAACGTTTAAATATTTCGCCGAGTGAAGCGATTCGTCTTTATTTTCAATATATTACAGAAAATCAAAAATTGCCGATTAAGTCTGTCAGCGTAACGGATGAGGAACAAGAATTATTGGAAACGGTGCGTTATCGTTTGGCAAATCCGCAACAAGGGATTAAGGTGAGTTTAGATGAATTATGAATTGGAGTTTGATCCGCGGGCGTTAAAAGAATGGAAAAAGCTAGATGAAACGGTGAAAACACAATTCAAAAAGAAATTAGCGGCCGTGTTAATAAACCCGGATATTCCGGCCAACCGTCTAAGAGAATTTCCTTATTGTTATAAAATCAAGCTGAAAAAATTAGGCTATCGCTTGGTTTACCAAATTCAGCATGAAAAAGTCGTGGTTTTTGTTGTGGCAGTGGGAAAACGAGAAAAAGAAGAAACTTACGATAAAGCCAAAGAAAGACTTTTCTTTTAACCCGTAGAAAATTCAATGCGGTGCTGATTTGAACTTGCGTGGGAGCACCGCATTGGAGTGAAATTTGGGTGACTTTTAAGGTGAATAATTATATTATTCGCCTTATTTTTTAAGGCGAATAGAGGAAATAATTGCCGTATGAACACGCAAAGCTATATTTGGCAACAGGAAAATTGGACGGATTGGCAATATGATGCGGTGACGGATTTATTAAGTCAGGCGCATTATCGGCAGGGATTGTTATTGGGGCGATTATGGGATATCGGGCTAGGCGAGCGAGCGGCGATCAGTTTGCAGATGTTAAGCGAGACGGTGCTGAAAAACAGTGAGATTGAGGGCGAGCTTTTAAATGCGCAATCCGTTCGTTCGTCCTTGGCACGTCGTTTGGGCATTGAGACGGGCGGGGTTACGCCGGTCGATCGCGTGGTCGAGGGCGTGGTGGAGATGACGTTGGATGCGGTAGAAAATTATCAAACACCTTTGACGCTTGAGCGTTTATTCGGCTGGCATGCTGCGCTATTTCCTACCGGTTATAGCGGGATGGCAAAAATTCATGTGGCGCAATTTCGCGATGATCGAGAAGGCGCGATGCAGGTTATTTCCGGTCGTTTCGGTGAACCGAAAATTCATTTTCAAGCGCCACCGGCCGAGTGGCTAAAAAGTGAAATGCCGCTTTTTTTGGCTTGGGTAAATGATGAAAACGGGCTTGATCCTTTTATTAAAGCGGCTATCGCCCACCTTTGGTTTTTAACGTTGCACCCTTTTGAAGACGGAAATGGACGTATCGCACGTGCAATTGCGGATTATTTATTAACCAAGGCGGATAATCATGGGTTTCGTTTTTATAGTCTTTCGGGGCAAATTCAAAAAGTGCGCGCGGATTATTATGATATTTTGGAACAAACGCAAAAAGCCGAGGTGTCACTAACGGCGTGGATCCGTTGGTTTTTGCAGGCGGTGATTGATGCGATGCGTAATGCGCAAGAAACATTGGAAAACGTGTTGATAAAAAATCGTTATTGGCGCCATTGGCATGCTTTTTCGTTAAACGAACGTCAGAAAAAAGTGTTGAATCGTTTGCTTGATCATTTTGAAGGTAAACTGACGAATAAAAAATATGCGGCGTTGACAAAAGTTTCGCGCGATACGGCATTGCGTGATTTAACCGATTTGGTAGAAAAACGCATTTTGCAACGTGCGAAAGGCGGCGGACGAAGTGTGAGTTATACGTTGTTGTCGCCTGAAATATTACCCGCCGAAGATTAGCTTGCCGTTGGGCAAATTATTGAACGAAGTCGCGTTGCGGCTTTTTTTTGCGGGAACTTTGCGGCTTCAATGCGGTGCTAATTTGAACTTGCGTGGGAACACCGCATTGGAGGTGTTAAGCAAGTACTTCAAGGCCTTTTGATTCGACGAGGCTTAATAATTTAAGGGCGGTACCGCTTGGTTTTTTAATGCCACGTTCCCATTCAGAAATCATATTTTTGCGGACGTTAAGATAATGGGCGAAGACAGCTTGCGATACGCGGGCATTTTGGCGAATCGCTTTGATTTCATCCGGGCTAAAGGTCGGAACGGCGGGCAAACATAATTCATCGAATTTTTTCATCGTTTTTTTATCTATTGCGCCCGTTTCATATAAATCCGCCGCATTTTCGTGGATCATGGCTAAAATTTCACTCATTTGTTACCTCCGGAAAAATTTCAATAAAATAGCCGCGTTTAATTTGCGTTAAAATTTGTTGGGTCGTTAGTTTGAGATATTCTTGGGCTAATTCTTTTAATGCCGAGAGCTCTTTGGCGGTGATATTATCGCGCTGATTTTTGCTGATTCCGGCAACAAAATAGCAGTTTTCATTAATGCGATAAAAAATAAAAGATCGGTACCCACCACGACGTCCTTGCTGATTGCCGGGCAACCGCTGTTTTATGATATTTCCACCTAAGTCCGCATCAATTAATCCCGCTTCAGCTCTGGTGATGGCTTCATATAATTCACGATCCGAAATCCGATTTTTCTGCGCAAATTTATCGAAAGCCTTGGTTTTAAATATTCTCATTTGCCCTCTCTGTCATCTTTAGCATTATATTAACATGGTTGCGCAGGCTCGACAAACTACCCTATAAATTTGAGTCGCGAAGACAAAATGGCTTCAATGCGGTGCTGATTTGAACTTGCGCGGGAGCACCGCATTGGAGTGAGGGTGATTGCATTATTTTTTAGCGATTCTATAATGTTTCACAAAATCACACTTTAGGAGGAAGCAGATGCAATCGACTTTAAGACAGCAAGGCGGGGCGGCGGTATTGACTGTTCCGATGGCGATTTTGCAACAGATGGGTTGGCAGATCGGCTATAAAATTAATTTGCAGGCGCAGGGCGAGCAGATCGTGTTAACACCGGTAAAACGCGCGGCGCGCGGGCGAAAGACGGTGTCGGAATTGTTGTCTGGGATTGATTCGGCAGAGATTGCCGAGCTAAATGCGTCGGTGAGCGATTTTAGTGAGACGAAATCCGTGGGCAAGGAGATGATTTGATGCGTGTTCCGAAAAAAGGTGAGATTTGGCATATCGATCCGGATCCGACCAAAGGCAGTGAGCTGCGTCGGCCGCATTATTTTATTGTGGTGACCGATGAGTTGTTAAATCGGGCATTGGGTACGGCGTTGTGCTGCCCTATTTCAACCGGCGGAAAGGTGGCACGTTCGCAAAATGTGACGGTGGCACTTGAGGGCAATAGTACGGCGTCCGGTACGATCACCGGGGTCATTCTTTGCCATCAGGTGAGGGCATTGGATTTAGCCGCGCGTCAGGCTAAGTTCGCGACAATTGCAGAGGATTATTTGATCGAAGAGGTGGTGATGAAACTGGTGGATTTGATTGATCCGCAATAAGCTTTCCTCCGTAAAATTCTATTAAGCCACGTTGCGGCTTTTTTTTTGCGGGAACTTTGCGACTTCAATGCGGTGCTGATTTGAACTTGCGTGGGAGCACCGCATTGGAGGTGTTTTGGATTTGGGGGTTTTGGGGTAAATCAGGACAATTTTTAATTTGAAATCAAGGCAAACAAGGCTATACTTAAAACGTATCATTAAGTGATACTAAAAAAGGGCTAAACTAAAGGATTAACGATTGAGGAGAGGCTGAATTTTGTCAGCAATGTAAATTATGAATATGCGACTACAAGTGAAACAATGGGGTAATAGTAAGGCAATCCGTTTACCAAAGGACTTTACTGATGCAATGAATTTAAATATGGGCGATTTTTTAGAGTTAGAAAAAATTAGTCACGATACGATTAAAGTGGTGATTCTCCCGAATACCCCGGAGAAAAAAAGAAGATTAACATTAAGTGAACGCCTTGCCATGACTGAACTTGAACGGTTACCCGTTGTTGAAGAATGGGATTCACTCACACCGAGAGGAAAAGAAATTTAATGGCCGGCGTAATATTTAAAAGAGGCGATATCATTACTGTTTGCTTAAATCCGGTGGTTGGAAACGAACTGCAAGGAGAAAGACGCCCGGCTTTAGTATTAAGCAGTAGCGAATTTCACAAATTAGGATTTATGATGATCGCCCCGATTACACAAGGCAATGCGGCGCTTGCCAGAAATAATGGCTTTGCCGTGACATTAAGCGGAAGCGGCTGTAGAACGCAAGGCGTTATCGTTGCATATCAAGCTCGAATAATTGATTTTAGGAATCGAAACGCCGAAAAAATTGAATCTGTGCCTGATTATGTTTTATCTGAAACGCAAGATATCATTGAAGCTATTTTAAAAGATGAATAAAAAATGCCCCAAATTTGGGGCAATTTTTTTACACAATACACACGGCCAAACTTAATTGTTTGTTGTGGAATTGATGAAGGGTGCCGCGGTGGCCGACGCTTAAAATAATCATATTCGGCAGGCGGCTTTTGATGGTTTGATAAAGTAATTGTTCCGTCGGTTCGTCCAGTGCCGAGGTGGTTTCGTCGAGAAACACGACATCGGGTTTGGTGAGCAAAATGCGAATGAAAGCAACGCGTTGCAATTCACCCGGCGAGAGAACGGCTTGCCAGTCGTTTTCTTGATCCAGCGCGGGCAAGTATTTCTCCAAACAACAATCCCGCATTATGTTTTCCAGTTCTTCGTGATGCGGATTGATGTCAGGATAACAAATGGCTTCGCGCAAGGTGCCTTGCGGCATATAAGGACGTTGTGGCAGGAACAGGCTGCCGCTGCACGGGTGTTCAGCAATGCCGACGGTTTCAAAAGGGTAAATTCCCGCAATGGCTTTCAATAAAGTGGTTTTGCCGGTGCCGGAAGCGCCTTGAATCAGCAAAGCGTCGCCATTTGTTAATTCGACGTTAATGTTGTTAAGCAAAAGGCGTCCTTGTTCGTCTTTTACGCCGAAATCTTTCAATGTTACGCGATTTGAGCATTTGTAAGGCCGGCTTACTTCCGATTGATCTAGGTCATCCAATTTGGTCATAAAGCCGTGCAGACGATTTAGGCGCGCTTGGTAAAGGGTGAATTGTTCGTAAAACAAGCGGAAAAAGGATAATGCGGTCATTAAGCGGTTAAACGCTTGTACGGTTTGGTGCATATCGCCGAGTTTGATTTGGCCGCTGAAAAAACGCGGTGCTTGCAACATTAACGGCAGCAATTTGGCGGTACGGGTGACGCCGGTGTTAAAGCCGTCCAAGCCGAGCATTTTCAATA
This sequence comes from Rodentibacter sp., assembly GCF_057314195.1. NCBI lineage: Bacteria > Pseudomonadati > Pseudomonadota > Gammaproteobacteria > Pasteurellales > Pasteurellaceae > Rodentibacter > Rodentibacter sp. The sequence goes on from NZ_DBHLAM010000013.1 coordinate 10,695, forward strand.
CAATCGCCCAGCGGTTGCGAATAATGTCGGCAAATTTGTGCTGCAAGAAAATGCGTTCTTTTTGTTCGCCTTGATAAAAGGCGATACTTTCCGCATTGTCGCGCACGCGAATGAGGGAATAACGATAATCGCCGTTGAGTTTTTCTTTGTTAAAGTTGAGTTTGATTAGCGGGTGGCCGATCCACACGGACATTAGCGTAGCAAAAATGATGAAGGCATAAATAAAAAAGACGACACCCTTTTCGATGTTCAATCCAAATAGGCTTAACACACCGGACAGCGACCAAAGAATAATGGTGAATTCAATGGTGGTGAGAACAGAATTGATGACGCCGCGCGCAATTTGTACGGTGCTGGAAATAAATTCGCGTGCATCTTGTTCGATCCGCTGGTCGATATTGTCGGGCAGTTCACGTTCATATTTAAGGCGATAATACTTTTTGTTTTCCAACCAACGTCGTAACAGCACCGCATTGAGGCTTTCCAGCCAGCGGATTTCAAATACTTGGCGTAGAAAATAATCGGCGATGGAGTGAATCACTTGCACTAAAACCAGCACCGCATTGAGTTTGGCGAAAAACCAGAATTTATCGGCGTCGAGTTCTTGCATTGCGCTATATAAGCCGTTGTAAAAAAACGAGTTAAGCACACTAAAGCGCACTTCAAGCAAAATCATTAAAAATAGCAAGAGTAACAACGCGATGATTTTGAGGCAGTTTTGCCGCGTTACGGAGGGCGCGGCGATTTGCCAAAATTTTTTGCCGAAGGCGGTTTGTTTTAAGGCAGCGATGCTGATGACAAAGCACAACACCACCCAGAAAAGGGCGTTTAAAAGCCAGCTTAAACTGTTATTAAGTTCGGTTTGCCAGTTCATAAATTTCCATAAACGAAAAAAGGGCGAAAGCTTCGCCCTAAATTTTAGCAGTTAATTAAAATTCCACTTTTGCGTTAAGCATTACTTCACGACCATAGCCTAAAGACACCGGCACGATGTAATTATCCGCATTACCGGAAGTGGATTGATAATACACTTTGTCGGATAGGTTTTTACCATTCAATTGAAGGTTAACTTTTTTACCTGCAATTTTCGTTTCGTAAGCTAAATAGGCATCGTAAACGGTGGCGCTTGGAATTTTATACGCCTTTTTATAGTTAGAACTATAAGCCGTCCAACTGCCGAGATAACGCGCGCCGGTGCCGACACGCCAGTGGCCGCTTAAAAACTCGCCTAAATCGTAGCTTAAGAATAACGCCGCTTGATGTTTTGGTACGCCATTTAATTGTTTACCTACCGCATCGCCGTATTTATCGTCTTTTAAGCTTTTCACTTTGGTATAAGTATAAGTGGCGGAAGCGCTTAATTTATCGGTAATGTTACCGTTAATATCGATTTCGATACCGCGAGAACGTTGTTTACCCGCGATGTAAACGTCACCGTTTGCATCTGTTTGTGAAACGTTGTGTTTATCGATATTAAATAAAGCCAAGGTGGCGTTAATATCGGCGCTTTCGTATTTCATACCGGTTTCAATGGATTTGCCTTTTTCCGGTGCCAAGTCCGAAGACACTTTATCCGCAATACTATATTGCGGACGGAAAGATTCCGCATAATTGGCATAAGTCGCCCAGTTTGATGTCAACTTATAAACTGCACCGAATTGATAAAGCAGTTTGCCGTCATGTTGTTTGGTGTTCGGTACGAAAGTCGCGCCAATGCGGTGCCGTCCGGCTACTTGATCAAAATATTCATAACGCAAGCCGCCGGTTAAGATAACGTTATCGGTAAGGTAAGCGGTATCTTGAAGGAATGCGCCAAGTGTTTTGATATGGTTAATCTGATAGTTGTTTGCTGCCGGTGCTGCCACTGCCGGCGGATTGGTATAAACCGGATGATCGATATTAATGGTGCGCCATAGCCCGTTGTTATAAACCGGCCCAGTTGTGCGATAGTTGCGCGTTGCATCCAGTCCAAAGATAAAACGGTTGGCCACTTCGCCGATAGCGAATTCACCGATTAAATTGGCCGATGCAGTATGAATGCGCTGATCGGCGGCTTGCATTTCGGTACGACGCAATGCAGTGCGCGGTGCCAAAGGATTGGAATAAATTACCACGCCCCGCGCATTGCGTTGCTGATAGGTTAAAGTTGCGCTATCGCTGGTATTTACTGCCACTACACGGGTTTGGCGATAATGATATTTATCGCGCGCATAACCGTAAGCAAAGTTGATTTTCCATTGGTCATTTAACTTATGTTCGAGTTTTACTTGAATATTGTCGGTTTTGCCATAGGTTTGGTTATTCGGCTCGTCTAAACGACGTTCCGCCGGAATATTCACTACGTGGCCGTTAACCAATTGGGTACCGCGATCAAACGGCTGTGTATAATCAAGATGTTCGTAAGTCGCTAAAACTTTTGTTTTATCGTTTTCCCAAGAAAGCGACGGGGCATAAGTGGTACTTTTGATCTGACCGAAATTACGCCAATAATCTTTTTCTTGTTTGTCGTAAATAAAGCGATACGCAAAACCGTTGCCTAAACCGCCTGTAGAATCGAATTGCGTCCCCCACATATTATGAGTGCCGAAGCTCGCCCCGACTACGTGTTTACTTTCTTGCTGCGGTTTTTTGCTAATCACATTAATAATGCCGCCCGGATCTTGAATACCGTAAAGCACTGATGCCGGCCCCTTCAAGACTTCCACGGTTTCCGTGGTCGCACCGAAGTTATGTGACGGCCCCGCTTGCATACCGTTACGCATAATTGAATTATCACGGTTACCGCCGAAGCCGCGTTTTTGCACCGCATCAAACACTCCGCCCAACGTATTGGCTTGGCTTACCCCGCTCACGCTGGAAAGGGCGTCAATCAAATCATTCGGTTTACGATCTTCGATTAATTTTGTTGTCACCACATTTACCGTGGTCGGCGTATCAATAATCGGCACATTTACTTTCGAAACAGACGAAGTTCCAACAGCGTGATAACCGATTTGCTGTAATTCCTGTGCGTTTACGTCAATCGTATCCAGCATTTCCGTATTTTCTCCGACTTTTGCTTGTTTTTGCTCTTGCGGCTGCGCCAACGCGGAACCGGCAATACTCGCCAAAATCGCGGTATAAATTACGCTATGTTTAAAAGTCATTCTTGGTTTCCTTAAAATGAGAGTAAAAAAAACGGCGGCAAGTATAACGAAAACGATTGCCTGACTCAATAGGAATTATTCGCATTAATTATCCGGTCATAAAAATTCTGTGAATATTGAAATCAGCACCGCATTGGACGCTTATCCGGCGGGCTTCAATGCGGTGTTGAAACGCGATCTCAATAAGCCGTTGGATCAGACGAACTTCCGGCAAAAAATAACCGCACTTTAATTCGTTCCTAAAAAACAAACTAAAGTGCGGTTATTTGAGTTGGTCTGTAAGCCGAGTTCTGTCGTGGACAATCATTCCTCTAGACGGCGAATTACTCCGCCGTTCAAGCAACCTACCCGAACTCAGGGTGGGCCACCCCTTTTGAGTCCCTACTTGGTTTTGCTACGAGTGGAGTTTACCCTGCTGCCAACCGTTACCGGCGGCACGGTGCGCT
>NZ_DBHLAM010000014.1:0-16202 GCF_057314195.1 Rodentibacter sp.
TCAAACGGTGCATTATTCTCAGAAGACAAAACCCTTGAGAAATTGCTAGGTCGCCAAACGGCGGACTTGAGTGTAGCGGTGAAGCAAGCACTATAATTCGTAAAGAATATTCCCCTAACGGGTAAAATAATACTCAACCGAGGATAACTTTATCCTCGGTTTTTTAATTGAACGATTTCAACGTATGGAAAGTTTTCATCACACCTATAGCGAAAGATTTCAATGCGGTGCTAAAACAATATGGCAATGACGTAAAAATACTTATCGGAATCAAAACATAAATTCAACTAACAAAATAGCACCGCATTGGAGGCTGTTCCAATGCGGTGCTATTTTAGAGGTTCAATAAACCGAGAATTATTCGCCGCGCTTTAACATCCCTTGTTTTTTCAAATTGACCAAAATAATGGAAATTGCCGCCGGCGTGATGCCGGAAATGCGGCTTGCCTGTCCGATGGAGACTGGGCGATGTTGTTCTAACTTCGCGCGCACTTCGTTAGAAAGGCCGGACACTTTGGAATAATCAAATTTTGCCGGAATTTCGGTATTTTCATGGCGTTTTTGTTTTTCGATTTCTTCTTCTTGATGCTCGATATAGCCTTGATATTTAATCGCAATTTCCACTTGTTCCACGGCTTCTTTATCTTCCATTGCCGGTTGGTAAGGCGTTAAAGAAGTCAAAATTTCATAGTTTATTTCCGGGCGACGTAATAAATCTTCGCCATTCGCTTCGCGCACTAACGGGCTGCCAAGCACTTTATTGGCTTCTTCCAAATATTCTGAACGCGGGTGCAACCAAATACTGCGTAAACGTTGGCGTTCCTGTTCAATATTTTCCATTTTTTGATTAAATCGCGCCCAGCGCGCTTCGTCAATTAAACCGAGTTCGTGCGCAATTGGGGTTAAACGAATATCGGCATTGTCTTCACGAAGTAATAAACGATATTCCGCACGGGAAGTAAACACGCGGTACGGCTCTTTGGTACCCAATGTGCAAAGATCATCCACCAATACGCCGGTATAAGACTGATCGCGACGTGGAAACCAAGGTTCTTTTTCTTGCACGTAAAGCCCTGCGTTAATCCCGGCAAGTAAGCCTTGTGCTGCGGCTTCTTCATAACCTGTTGTACCGTTAATCTGACCAGCGAAGAATAAACCAGAAATTGATTTGGTTTCTAAAGTGGGTTTTAAGTCACGCGGATCGAAATAATCATATTCAATAGCATAACCCGGTTTTACGATTCGCGCATTTTCCAAACCTTTCATGGAATTCACAATGCCCATTTGCACGTCAAACGGCAAACTGGTAGAAATTCCGTTTGGATAGACTTCATTGCTGGTTAAGCCTTCCGGTTCTAAATAGATTTGATGAGAATTGCGATCGGCAAAACGCATCACTTTATCTTCAATAGAGGGGCAATAACGTGGGCCAATCCCTTCTATCACGCCGGTGTACATTGGACTACGATCCAAATTATTGCGGATCACCTCATGAGTTTGTTCGTTTGTGTGTGTGATGTAGCAGGGAATTTGTTGTGGGTGATCGGAAACCGATCCCATAAAAGAAAATACCGGCAGCACCGCATCGCCGTGTTGTTTTGCCAGTACGTCAAAATTGATCGTGCGCGCATCAATACGCGGCGGCGTACCGGTTTTTAGGCGATCTACGCGCAAACCCAGCTCACGTAAACGATGGGAAAGATTCACAGAAGCCGGATCCCCTGCGCGACCGCCTTCATAATTTTGAAGGCCAATATGGATCTTACCGGCTAGAAACGTACCGGCAGTTAAAATTACAGATTTTGCACGGAAAGTTAAGCCCATTTTAGTCGCCACACCGGTGGCGCGATCCTGTTCAATCAGAATATCCGTTGCTTCTTGTTGGAAAATATCTAAATTTGGTTGATTTTCAAGAGCAATGCGTATGGCTTGGCGATATAACACGCGGTCAGCTTGAGCACGAGTTGCACGTACAGCAGGCCCTTTACTGCTGTTTAAATTGAATACCCGCCTTATCTGCAGCATGCGCCATTAAGCCGCCCATAGCATCAATTTCTTTGACCAAATGCCCTTTACCGATCCCACCAATCGCCGGGTTGCAAGACATTTGCCCTAAGGTATCGACATTATGTGTCAATAACAGGGTTTTTAAGCCCATACGTGCCGGTGCAAGGGCGGCTTCGGTTCCAGCATGACCGCCGCCGATGACGATCACATCATAAGTTTCGGTATAAAACATCGTTTTCTCTATGTATTCGAAGCTAAAAAATGGGCGTTATTTTACAGAAATTCGATTTTTCTTGAAAGCAAGAATTGATTTGGTTGAAATGGAAAAGGATCTAAATATCGTGCGCTAATAGATCTATGATCTATTTTTATAAATAAAGATCTTATTATTGTTATTATTATGATCCTTCGAGCTTGTGAGTAAGCTCTTTTTTCTTTTAAAAATGAAGAGGTTAGAGGATATCGGATAATGTTGATCTGAAGGGAAAAGGAACTAAATTTTTTGTGGATAATTTGGTATTTTATCCACAGAATTTAAAAATTTAAATTTTATTCAGTGAAAAAATACAGGTTTTTGACAAGTTTTTATTAAGTTATCCACAAGCAATAAAAAACGATGATTGAAAAAAATCATCGTTTTTTATTTTTAAATTAGGCTAATGCTTGAATAAATTGCGGAAGCCATTGTTCACTATAACTTTCGGGATCATCCACATTAAGTACGTCGATGGTTAATGTGTCGCACAATTTGAACGCATTTTTGGCCGATAAAATTTGTTCAATACGTTTTGCTGCATAGCAAAAAGTATCATAATCGGAATTGCCTAAACCGACTATGGCAAAACGTAAGTTACAAAGATTTAAATCCGATTGCATGATTTGATCAAACAGCGGACGTAAATTATCCGGAATTTCACCGGCACCGTGAGTGGAGGTCACGATCAGCCATAATGGTTCGTCAATCACTTCGTCATAATTCGCACCGTGGTAAAGTATTGTGGAGAATCCTTGTTTTTTTAGCGCTTCTTCTAAGTGTTCCGCTACATACTCCGCGGTGCCTAAAGTGCTACCTGAAAGAATACAAATTTTCATAAAAATCCTTAAATAAAAAAGGCTTAGATTTTCTAAGCCTTTTAATCTGATTAAACATTATCAAATTTGCCGAGTAATGAACGAATATGTTCTTGCCAATTATGGTGTTCGTTTTTCAGTTGTTCATTTTCGTTTTGTAATGACTCGACAGTTTGTTGAGCTTGGTTTTTTTGCTCTTTTAATTCTTCCACTTCAAGTTGAAGCAATTGGATGGTTTCTACCGCTTGTTTAATTTTATCTTCAAGCTGGTTTAAAATTTCTAATGACATAGCGATTTCCTTTTAAAATAACGTCTGAAATGGCTTTATTGTACTCACTTCACTTTTCTTTTTAAAGGTTTGGCTAAAAATTTATTACGCAAACGTTTGCATAGTGTTAGAATAGCCCGATTTTTTTGCTTGCGACAAAACGGAGAAACAAAATGAATCGTGCATTGGCTATTGAATTTTCTCGTGTAGCGGAAGCGGCGGCATTAGCGGCTTATGGTTGGCTCGGACGCGGCAATAAAAACGCTGCGGATGAGGCAGCGGTGAAAGCGATGCGTTATATGCTTAACCTTATTCATATGGACGGTGAAATCGTTATCGGCGAAGGAGAAATAGACGAAGCACCAATGCTTTATATCGGCGAAAAAGTAGGTTCCGGCAACGGAGAATTGGTTTCTATTGCAGTGGATCCGATTGATGGTACGCGGATGACCGCAATGGGCCAATCCAATGCGATTTCCGTGTTGGCGGCAGGCGGCAAACATACGTTCTTAAAAGCGCCGGATATGTATATGGAAAAAATAGTAGTCGGTCCGGAAGTAAAAGGCATGATCGATTTAACTCTTCCGCTTGAACAAAATTTGCGCCGTACTGCTTCCCGCTTAGGCAAGTCTTTATCCGATTTAACCGTCATGATATTGGCAAAACCGCGCCATGAAAAGGCGATTCAACAAATGCACGACTTAGGTGTACGCGTATTGGCGATTCCGGACGGCGACGTCGCGGCCTCTGTGTTATGTTGTTTACCGGATGCCGAAGTAGATATGCTGTACGGTATCGGCGGTGCGCCGGAAGGTGTGGCGGCAGCGGCGGCAATACGCGCTTTAGGTGGCGATATGCAAGCGCGTTTAATTCCGCGTAACCAAGTGAAAGATGATAGCGAAGAAAACCGAAAAATCGCCGCCAATGAAATTCAACGCTGTACAGCCGTGGGTGTGCAAGTCAATGCGGTGCTGAAATTAGAGGACATCGTACGTGACGATAATCTGGTTTTCACTGCAACGGGCATTACCAACGGTGATTTACTGAAAGGCATTTCCCGCAAAGGTAACCTTGCCGGTACGGAAACCTTACTGATTCGTGGTAAATCTCGTACCATTCGTAAAATCCAATCGCTTCATTATTTAGATCGTAAAGATTCGGAAATTTATAAAATTTTGAATCTTTAACATAACTCTTTAATATAACAAAGCCCATCTCGACGGATGGGCTTTGGTGTTAAAGTACGATTGCTTTTAACCGAATTCTATTTATTTCTGCATCCATTTATCATAGATTTCTTGATATTCGCCGTTCGCCTTAATGGCGTTTAATCCTTGGTTTAAACGGGTTTGAAGCGCTTTATTTGCTTTGTTTAAGGCGATCCCGACGCCGCGCCCGAAATATTTTTCATTGCTGACTTTTTCACCGACAAATTGCAGATTCGGCTCTTTTTTCAATATATCTGCCAACAGTGCGGTATCACTTAACACGATATCGATCCGACCGTTTTGTAAATCTAAAATTGCGTCTTGTAAATTCACGTAAGATTTCGGCGTATATTGCGGTGTTTCCGCAACCGTATATTGTTGGAAAGTGGAACCATTTTGTACGCCGATATTTTTTGCGCTCGCTAAATCTTTGCCTTTCAGCGCGATATAACTCGCCGAACTGTCATAATAAGGAGCACTGAATAAAACTTGTTTTTCGCGTGCTTCGGTAATATCAATTGCCGACATGGCCGCATCAAAACGTTTGGCTTTTAAGCTTGGAATTAACGCATCGAAAGGTTGGGTTTTGAAATGACAGGTGGCGCCGATTTGTTTACAAATTGCCCGTGCCACATCGATATCAAAACCGACCAATTCACCTTTTTCCGTGGTAGCTTCAAAAGGCGGATAGCTCGGTTCGGTGCCGAATGTTAATTCTTCTGCTGCAGAAACGGCGCTAACGCCCATTAAAATCGTGGCTAATAGTCTTTTTTTCATGTTGTGTGCCTCATATAAATAGATTAATTAATCGCATAGATATTAAAAAAAATGAATAAATATGCAATATTTAAGCATAAAAAACGCGTAAATAAAACCACTTTCTTCAACATTGGCTTTTCTCGTTCAAAACCCTAAAATAGCGCCCTATTTAAAGCTATATCCGAACGGCGCATTTCACTACAATAAAACAGGTAACTCAATGATTTCAGAAGAATATTTAACCCAGCATACGCCCATGATGCAACAATATCTCAAACTCAAAGCTGAGAATCCGGATGTTTTATTGTTTTATCGGATGGGTGATTTCTATGAGCTGTTTTATGACGACGCAAAAAAGGCAGCGGCATTGTTGGATATTTCATTGACCAAACGCGGACAATCGGCAGGACAGCCGATTCCGATGGCGGGTGTGCCATATCATGCGGTGGAAGGTTATTTGGCAAAATTGGTACAGTTGGGCGAACCGGTGGCGATTTGCGAACAAGTGGGCGATCCGTCTATGGCAAAAGGGCCTGTTGAACGCCGAATTGTGCGTATTGTGACGCCAGGCACGGTAAGTGATGAGGCCTTATTACCGGAACGCCAAGACAATCTTATCGCCGCCGTGTATCAAGAAAAAGATAAATTCGGCTTGGCGACTTTGGATATGACCTCCGGCCGTTTTCAACTTTGTGAACCGGCTGATAAGGAAACTTTGCGCGCGGAATTACAGCGCATTGCGCCGGTGGAATTGTTGTATTGCGAAGAATTTAATGAAATGGCGGCAATTGAACATTGCAAAGGTTTACGCCGTCGCCCTATTTGGGAATTTGAACTTAGCACCGCAATTGATTTGTTAAATCGCCAATTCGGCACCAAAGATTTGCGTGCTTTCGGTGTGGAAAAATCACCGCTCGGCTTAAGCGCGGCGGGATGTTTGTTGCAATATGCCAAAGAAACTCAACGCACCGCGCTACCGCACATTCAAAGTATCGGCGTGATTCAAAATCAAGATTTCATTCAGCTGGACGCCGCCACCCGTCGCAATTTGGAACTCACCCAAAATCTCGCCGGCGGCACGGACAATACTTTAGCGTCCGTATTGGATAAATGCGTTACGCCCATGGGTAGCCGCTTGTTAAAACGCTGGATTCATCAGCCGATTCGCAATATTGAAAAATTACAACAACGTCAACAAACCATCGCGGAAATTCTGAATTTTGATTTAGTGAACGAATTACAACCCTATTTGCGACAAGTGGGCGATATGGAACGTATTCTGGCGCGTGTAGCATTGCGTTCGGCGCGTCCGCGCGATCTCACCCGTTTGCGCACCGCATTGGAACAAATCCCCGAGCTGCATTCGGTGATTCAACAAAAAGCGCCGCCGTTTTTAAGCACGCTTTTCGGGCAAATTGCCGACTTTAGTGAACAATGTGATTTACTACAACGTGCGATTATCGACGTGCCGCCGCTGCTCATTCGCGACGGCGGCGTGATTGCGCAAGGTTTCAATGCGGTGCTGGATGAGTGGCGCGCGCTTTACGACGGCGCAACGCAATATTTGGAAAAGCTGGAACGACGCGAGCGGGAAGCTACCGGTATTGATACGCTAAAAATCGGTTTTAATGCAGTGCACGGCTATTACATTCAAATCAGCCAAGGGCAAGCCCACAAAGCGCCAATTCATTACGTACGCCGTCAAACCCTGAAAAATGCCGAGCGTTACATTATTCCAGAATTGAAAGAATACGAAGATAAAGTGCTGAAATCCAAAGGCGCGGCGCTGGCGTTGGAAAAGCAGCTATATGACGAATTATTTGATTTATTGTTGCCGCATTTGGGCGCGTTACAGTTGGCCAGTTTGGTCTTATCCGAATTGGATGTGTTGGTGAATCTTGCCGAGCGCGCAGAGCGCTTAAATTATGTGATGCCGATGTTTTGCGACGAAGTCAGTGTGAAAATTGAAAACGGCCGTCATCCGGTGGTGGAACAAGTATTAAAAGATCCTTTTATCGCCAATCCGGTAGAGCTCAATACAAATCGTCATTTATTGATTATTACCGGCCCAAACATGGGCGGTAAAAGCACCTATATGCGCCAAACCGCATTGATTACTCTGATGGCGTATATTGGCAGTTTCGTGCCGGCAGACAGTGCGCAAATCGGCCCTATTGACCGCATTTTCACCCGTATCGGTGCATCCGATGATTTGGCGTCCGGCCGTTCGACTTTTATGGTGGAGATGACGGAAATGGCGAATATTCTGCACCAAGCCGGCGAGCAAAGTTTAGTATTGATTGATGAAATCGGACGCGGCACCTCCACTTACGACGGGCTTTCGCTGGCTTGGGCCTGTGCTGAATGGCTGGCGAAAAAAATTCGTTCGCTGACGCTTTTCGCTACCCATTATTTTGAATTGACGGCTTTGCCTGAACAATTGCCGGGCGTCGCCAATATTCACTTGGATGCACTTGAACACAATAACAGCATCGCCTTTATGCACGCGGTGCAAGACGGCGCGGCGAGTAAAAGTTACGGCTTGGCGGTGGCGGCGCTTGCCGGTGTGCCGCAATCGGTAATTAAGCTTGCCAAACAAAAATTGACGCAATTAGAAAAAATTGCCGGCCATTCTGCCGACCAACAAATTCAAGCGTTACGTGAAGCTAATCATAATCAAGGCGAATTGTTATTTGAACAAGAAACCGATGCCTTGCGTGAAGCCATCGAAAAACTCGAGCCCGATGACTTAAGCCCAAAACAGGCGCTGGCGTATTTGTATCAGTTGAAGAAGATGGTAAAATAAAAATTTGAACGCTGTGGAATATCGTGCGGTGTTCAATTTATAGGTTCCATAATTACTGTTCAACCCTCAAAATAGCACCGCATTGGAAGCCGTTCCAATGCGGTGCTGTTATTCAATACTAAACTTGCGTTTTATAATTCCGGTTCATTTAATACATTAATTAAATTGAGCCTTTTATGATAGCTTTTTAATACGCAATCAATGTGATTTTGAGGCATAAAAGAATTTTCATAAATATTTTTAACTCTTTCTCTTTCTTTTGTTATTTCAGGAATCAGTTTTTGAATAATTACCTTTTTATTCAAACCGATATTTTCACCGAATTCCACAAAATCGTCGCCGATATATTCGCCGTATTGCGTGTTAAATCCGTGTGCTAAAGAACCACCCTCTTCCCTCTCAAGCAAAGGCAGGGCAAGCAGAGATGAATTAAATACTTCCGGATAAGGTGCAACGGAAACGAAATCATAAATAGGCGCTAATTGACGAATATTATTTTTCGGATAAAGCAAAGAAAAATTGCGTAAATGCAGATCATTGTTACTAAGTAAATAAGCATAAACAATACGTCGAAAGAGTTCTCTTTGTAAGGCGAGATTATTTTCCGTTTGCTTTAGAATAAATTTTACAATGCGTTCATAGCTCACATATTGTTGATTATCCGTTCCGATTTTTCCGTATTTTTCTTTGATACTCATCGCTCCGTCGAGTTGTTCTTGATGAATAGGATTGTTATTTTCATCACGATCAAAACGTTTTATGACAAAGGCAAGTTCGGTTTTGGAAGGCTCCTCTAAAAAAGGGAAGAGTCCGTTTGCCGGTACATCAAAGCCGAGTTTGGCCATAACTCGCATGGTAGCATGTTCATTTTCGGCAAGAAAAGGATAGTCTTCCGGCGAAGGTTTTAAAATATAGCTGCCTTGTTGATTAATACTATTAAATTGTTCGTTTTCAATAATGAGCTGTAATTTAGGTTGAAAACCGGAAATGCTCATGCCTTGTTGTTTCTTTGGTTTGTTGGTGATGAAGTCCTGACGGGAAAAAGGTAATTGCGGATTAAACTTTTTGTTTCCGGTTAGTTGAAATAAACCTTCTTTGCTATAGCTCGAGTTTAGCTCGTTTTTTTTGAGAGGTTTCATCAAAATTCGACATAAATTCATATATCCTCCCTAAATATTTGTACTGCTCCTAACATGTTGTCGCCGTTATTGATTAAGAAACGAAAAAGGTCATGTTCATCAATTTGTTGATAAGTGGCATATTTCTTTTTTAACCAACCTTCCGGAATAAGGGAGGCAAAGTAGGGAAATAGGGTTTTCGAATAAAAAGGGCTCTGTTCAAGAGGTAAACTTAACGATAGAGGCATACCTTGATAGTCCGGATTGTAAGCAAAATGAAAACCGTGTTTGTCTTCTTGAAGTAAACCAATAAATTCACCATAGAGATAGACTTTTCCTGATCGTTTTAAATCGCGCATAACGATACCCCTAAAGTTTGTGCGACGGTAACGACGGTGGCAAAGCGCACTTGGCTCGGATCTTGAAATAAGCGATTTAAGGTTGAAACGGATACACCAGTTTGTAATTCCAACATGCTTAACTCAATGTTAAGCGCCTTGCGTTTGTCATTGAGTTGGTGTCCGAATGTCTTGAGATTGACTATTTTCCCTTCATAAAGTTGCTCGCGTTGTGCTTGTTCGTAAGCGAGAAAATATTTTTGCAGTTTTTTTAATTCATCGATTTGTATTTCAAGTTTTGCGCTTAAATTTTCCATATTTGATATTTCTTTTAATAAAATAAAACAAAATAATCATATATGATTTTATATATCTTTTAAAGCTCTTTTTTAAATCTTTTGTTTAAAAAATATCATTAAAAATACTATAAATGAAATTAATAGATGATAAAAAAACCGGCTTTGCCTGAACAAAGCCGGTTTTAAATTCGATTTGCTTTGAGATTAACCCGCAACTGCGATACGTTTCATATCCGTCATATAACCGCGTAATTCTTGACCAATTAATTCTACCGGGTGATTACGAATTGCGTCATTTACATCGCGTAAAGTGATGTTGTCGATTTCAACGGTTGGGGTCGGTTCACCCAAGTCGCCTTTTTGAAGGTGAGGGATAATTTCTTTGGCAAGAATCGGCGTTGCAACGTTAGAGAACAAATAGTTGCCGTATTCTGCCGTATCGGAAATCACCACGTTCATTTCATACAAGCGTTTACGCGCGATGGTATTAGCAATTAATGGTAATTCATGCAAAGATTCGTAGTAGGCGGATTCTTCATAAATACCGCTCGCTACCATGGCATCAAAAGCCAATTCAACACCCGCTTTTACCATTGCAATCATTAATACGCCATTGTCGAAATATTCTTGCTCGCTGATTTTGCCATCGTATTTTGGTGCGTTTTCAAAAGCGGTTTTGCCGGTCGCTTCGCGCCATGCAAATAAGTCTTTATCACCGTTTACCCAGTCGGCCATCATGGTGGCAGAGAAGTGACCGCTAATAATGTCATCCATGTGTTTGTAATATAAGAAACCCAGGCTTTCTTTGATTTGTTCGGAAAGCTCAAACGCACGTAATTTTGCGCTGTTTGATAAGCGATCCATCATTAAGGTAATACCACCTTGTTTTAACGCTTCGGTAATCGTCTCCCAACCGTATTGGATTAATTTACCTGCGTATGCCGGATCTTTACCGTCAGCCACGAGTTTGTCGTAACAGACGATGGAGCCGGCTTGTAACATACCACATAGAATCGTTTGCTCGCCCATTAAATCAGATTTCACTTCCGCTACGAAGGAAGATTCCAACACACCCGCGCGGTGACCGCCGGTTGCTGCTGCCCACGCTTTCGCGATTGCCATGCCTTCGCCTTGTGGGTCGTTTTCAGGGTGAACCGCGATTAATGTCGGCACGCCGAAACCGCGTTTGTATTCTTCACGCACTTCGGTACCCGGGCATTTCGGCGCTACCATTACTACGGTGATGTCTTTACGAATTTGCTCGCCTACTTCCACGATGTTGAAACCATGCGAATAACCGAAGGCCGAATTTTTTTTCATTAACGGCATAACGTCCGCCACTACTTTAGAGTGTTGTTTATCCGGCGTTAAGTTGATGACTAAATCCGCAGTTGGAATTAATTCTTCGTAAGTGCCAACGTTAAAACCGTTTTCCGTTGCGCGTTGGAATGATGCGCGTTTTTCCTTAATAGCTTCCGGACGTAATGCGTAGCTGATGTCCAAACCGGAATCACGCATATTTAGCCCTTGGTTTAAGCCTTGCGCACCGCAACCTACGATCACGATTTTTTTGCCTTTTAAGAAATTCGCTTCATCAGCGAATTCTTCGCGATTCATAAAACGACAACGACCTAATTGGTCTAATTTTTGACGTAAATTCAATGTGTTGAAATAGTTAGCCATGTTTTTTCCTTGTTTGTAAGGTGAATGTTGGATGAGGTTGTGTTTGCATATAGTTTTGTTATAGACGGGATTATAAATTTTTTTGTAGTTGCGTAAAGTGATATTATAGGAATGTTATGTTGTAATTTTTGCAATTATAAGCATTAATTAAAATTTGTTTTTGTTGAAAATCGATTTTCAACGATAGCGGCTTACTTTAATAAAATAGAAATTATCATGGACTTTCAAGATCTTAATTTATTTATAAAACTCGCCGAAACCCAAAACTTCGCTAAAACCGCTACCCAAAACCATATGTCGCCCTCCACCCTTTCCCGTCAAATTCAACGGCTTGAAGATGAATTGGGAAAAATCCTTTTTATCCGCGATAACCGCCAAGTTACGCTGACCGAACACGGCGAGAAATTTTTACAATTTGCTAAAACCGAATGGCAAAATTGGCGACAATTTCGTCAACAGTTCAACGACGAGGACGAATTAAGCGGCGAATTGAAACTGTTTTGCTCGGTAACCGCGTCCTACAGCCATTTGCCGCAAGTGTTAAAGCAATTTCGTCAGCGCTATCCTAAAGTGGAAATTCAGCTGACTACCGGTGATCCGGCATCGGCGTTGGAATTGATTCAAACTCAACAGGCGGATCTCGCCCTTGCGGGTAAGCCGCAAAATTTACCGGCGAGCGTGGCGTTTCATAAAATCGATAACATTTCGCTTTCTCTGATTGCACCTCGCGTGGCTTGTTTAGCCACCCAGCTTTTGCAAGAAACACCGATAAACTGGCAACAAATGCCGTTTATTTTTCCGCTGGAAGGGCATGCTCGACAACGGATTGAGCAATGGTTGCGTGAAGAAAAACAGATTAAACATCCGAAAATTTACGCTACCGTGGCCGGTCATGAAGGCATTGTGCCGATGGTAGGTTTGGGTTTCGGATTGGCGATGTTACCCGATGCGGTGATTGATAACAGCCCAATGAATCATCAAATTTCGAGACTAAATCTCGACGTGCCGATTGCGCCTTTCGAGCTTGGTATTTGTACACAAAAAAGAAATCTTGAACAGCCCTTGATCCGTGCATTTTGGGCGATGTTGGAATAGAATGGGCGCTAATTCGCGATGAGGATCTGTTATGCTCAAAGGCATTCTCGTTTCATTGTTAGCCTCTTTTCTATTCGGCTACATGTATTATTTTTCCACCTTACTCAAACCTTTGAGTGGTACGGATATTTTCGGCTATCGAATGATTTTTACCTTTCCTTTCGTCGTATTCGCGGTGTTGATGTTTAAACAAAAAAACGCCTTGATTGAACGCTTAAAACACATCAAAAATCAGCCTTATTTTGCCTTTTCTTATCTTTTTTGCGGCGCATTGATGGGTTTTCAAATGTGGCTTTTTTTATGGGCGCCGAATAACGGCAGTTCGCTAAGCGTGTCGTTTGGTTATTTGTTGTTGCCGATTGTGATGGTCGCCGCCGGACGCTTGATTTTCAAAGAACGCATTTCCACTTTTAAATTCATTGCGGTGCTAATTGCGACGCTCGGCATCATTTCCAATATTGTGCTTAAAGGCGGATTGTCGTGGGAAGCGATCGTCATTTGCATAGGTTATACCACTTACTTCTCGGTGCGAAAAGCGTTGAAAAATACCGATCTTGCCTCCTTTTGTTTGGAAATGCTAAGTTTAATGCCGATTAGCGTTTATTTTGCGTTGCAAACGGATTTTGCTTCAGTGGAACAAAGCAATTCGGCGATTTGGGGCCTGCTGATATTACTCGGACTCATCAGTGGTACCGCATTGATTGCTTATGTGATCGCCAGTAATAAATTACCGATGAATTTGCTCGGCCTGCTTGGTTATGTGGAAACTATTATGATGCTGTTCGTTTCTTTTTTTATCGGCGAAAAAATTGATGCGCAAAGTTATCCGCTTTTTATTTGTTTAATTTTGTCCATGAGCCTGGTGATTATTGATGGCCTGTACAAACAACAGGCGAGAGGATCTTAAAATATGTCATTTCAAGAAATAACCCCGCAACAAGCTTGGCAAATGGCACAACAAGGCGCGGTGCTGGCCGACGTACGCGACGCGCAACGTTATGCTAATGCACACCCGAAAGGCGCTTTTCATTTGACCAATCAGACTTTTCTGCAATTTGAAACATTGGTAGATTTTGATTCGCCAATTATTTTGAGTTGTTATCACGGCGTGAGTAGCCGAAATATTGCCACTTTTTTAGTTGAGCAAGGTTACGAAAAAGTGTTTAGCGTGATTGGGGGATTTGAAGGCTGGATAAAAGCGAGCTTGCCGGTGGAAACGGACTATTGATTTTCTCTTTGTTTATTTCGTTGGGAAATTTATTAAGCGTTATTTGAGATCCTGATTTAGCACCGCATTGAAAGCCCGTCAAATAAGGTTTCAATGCGGTGCTGAAACGGAGAAACAAAAATCCCTCCATCCGGAGGGATTTTTGCTTATTTAAACAGACGCAACAATTCTTGTTCGTAATAACAGATATTGAGCGGGTTGGTTGGCAGTTGCGAATCAAGATACTCATTTGCGCGTTTGACGTATTCATCGTGCCGTTTGTCGTGATTTTCGATGACCTCGAGCAACACTTTGGCGCCTTCTTCGGCATCGAATTGATCATAATAATAACCGACGCCTTTCGGAATTAATTTGGAATTATGGATAAACGGGTAACCGCCGTATAGCGCGTCGTTATAAGCATAGTTCAAGCCATTTTCCCATTGGTGACTTAATACAACATCCACATAACGGGTTAAGAAATCCGGCATTTGGTAACGTGCTTCCACACTCATAATATTATCGCGTACGATATCGGTGTGGCCAATAAAATTGCGGAAAGTCGGATCTTCCCGTTTATCATAGGTGTTGCACATAAAAACATGTTCGATTTTTTCAGGTTGCATGCGATAAGCCTGTTCGGCGATCAAAATCGGTACGAAACAGGTTTTTACAATATGTGCGTTTGATTCAAAGGAAGCGATACGTTTTGCTGTTTTTGTTGGATTTGGGCAATAGCCGAAATCAAGGTTGTGATCTCTTTTCAACCAACCGATTACTTTATCGCAAAACACAGGCGACCAAATAAACGGTACGATATAAACCGGACAGCGGTACATTGTGTGGAAGTAAGATCGACAGGTATTTTCATGGTGCGGAAAAGTCCAAACCGCATCGAATGCGGTGCCGTTAAAGGTGCGCGAAGTTGGACGATTAAACAGCATATTTTCCGCATCCATAATCATATCGTTACCCATTTTATAGCATACGGTTTTGCCGCCGTGAGCGCGCATCCGCTCGATTTGATGCGGTTCTATGACCAACATTCCCTCTATTAATACGTCAAGCTCATCAATGACATCGTCAATATAGGCAAAGTTAATATCCAATCCGTCAAGTAAAAAACCTTCCGGCGGCGTAGTGCGTCTTGCCGCACCCCAAGAAACCAATACGACATTTTCTACTAAAGAAGAGTGTTTAAATAAATTGTAAAGATGAATGACATTTTGATTTGCGCCGTTTGCCCAAATATCTGAGATCTCGGATTCTAAATTAAAGGTGATACCTATTTTGTATTTTTTGCTTGCGTTCATAGTAAGTAAGCTGGCCTTTTATATAAAAATAATGGAAGGGCAATTCGGATAAAAATGAATTTTTTGAACCCTGTAGCCCACGGAGGAAAGCGGTATTTTGCCATTGTGAAGTGATTTTGGCGAACAAAAATTTTAATATTTTGATCTTGTTCACAAATTCACAAAGAATCGGTTTTATTCATAATTTGTTAATGATATAGATTCTTCGGCTGAAGAGGATTTTGGCCATTAAGTAATGATTTAAGCAATAATGAGGTATGCATGCAGTATTTGAATGTTCAAGATGAGCGTATTGAATCCGTTTGTTTACGAGCGGATAGATTAATTGGAAATGTGACATCCCGAAACCTTTTTACCGGTTATGGGTTGTTTTATAAGAAGGAATTTATGTTCGCACTATGGTTAAACGGAAAATTTTATCTGCAAGCCAAAAACGAACTCGCACAACAATTAATGCGTTCCGGTTGTTCGCCCTTTACCACGAACGAAGTCAATCGTAGGTTTGTTCTCGCCGATTATTACCGATTGTCTTCTAATATTATGGGGGATGAGTCGTTATTGCGTAAATTATTTATGCTTTCTATTAAGCAAATCCAAGAGAGAAGAAATGCGCTTGCATTATCTAAAGCGAATCGCTTGAAGGAGTTGCCTAATCTTTCGATAAAGTATGAAAGAATGCTAAAGAAAGTGGATATTCCGGATGTCGCGACATTAAAATCGGTAGGTGCAGAAAATGCCATTGTACGTTTAAAAAAAGCGGGCATTCCGGCAACACTGCAAACTTATTGGAGGATTGTTGCTGCGTTACACAATAAAAATTGTGTATTGTTTACTAAATCACAAAAGGAGATTTTACTGAAAAAATTAAATGAGGTGTTACACAAAGCCGGTTTCAGAAAATACAGAAAAGTAGATGATGAATAAAAATTAATCTCTTGAGTAAAAATCTGAAAAAAGGTGTTGCAAAGGATCTAAAAATTCCTATAATACGCGGCACACAACGACGCATGGTTGTGAAATAGTCAAATT
>NZ_DBHLAM010000015.1:0-10133 GCF_057314195.1 Rodentibacter sp.
AACGGTTTTGCCACTTGCATCTTTTTCAACAAAGTTAGCATCACGGTCATCTTTTAATAAACGAGAAATGCGTTTGATTGCCTCTTCCCAAGAAAGGCGAACCCATTTGTCTGAACCCGGTGCGCGGTATTGCGGATATAAGCAACGGCTTTCGCTATTAATATAGTCAAGTGCACCTGCGCCTTTCGGACATAACGCTCCACGGCTTATCGGATGGTCTGGGTCACCTTCAAGGTGGAATAATTTAGAACGGGTATTGGTGCCGGTGTGGCTACTTAATGTGTCATAAGGTTTGCCTGTGCTATATAGCAACATACCGCAGCTTACAGAACAATATGTACAGGTGTTACGAGATTCAAAAGCTCGCAATAATTTGTATTCACGCGGTGCTGCTAAAGCGGTTGCTGGTGCAAAGCCCAACATCGCAGCAGACGTCCCCGCCATACCACCTGCACAGATCTTAAAGAATTTTCTTCTTGAGACCTGCATAATCACTCCTTTCAACAACAAGTTGTTGAGATACTTAGATAGTAAAAAATTTGTCTAGAAACTAGATAAATTGATTGGTTTCGTTAGAATAACATCGTTGCTAACTTTAAAAAGGCGTACAGAAAAACGCCAATTTACGGCTGGTTAGAATAACGATTTTTTAACCGCGAATCTATAATCAAATGGCATTAGAAGCTATAAATATTGTGATCTAGATCATAAATTTATCAATCATTTAACAATTTATTTACATGAATTCATGGGAAAAAGAAAGAATGAATTGGCGAACAAAACAAAAGATTAATGTTATCAAGATACAGAAAGACGGAGAAAAATCTCTCCCATTTTTGCAAGAAAAGGAGGATTTTCTCGCCGTCGAAACGCCGGTTTCCCTTGTATATAACGGCATTTCTCACGCCGTAATGATGTGCACGCCGCAGGATTTGGAAGACTTCGCGCTCGGTTTTTCGCTCACCGAAGGCATTATTGACAAACCGACGGATATTTACGGCATCGACGTACTTGAAGTGTGCAACGGCATCGAAGTACAAATTGAACTATCCAGCCGTAAGTTTATGGCGTTAAAAGAACATCGTCGTAATCTCACCGGCCGCACCGGCTGCGGCATTTGCGGCACGGAACAGCTTAATCAAGTGTACAAAAATTTTCCCCAATTAGCCTGCACGTTTCAGTTCAATATCAATCTGCTTGATGATTGCTTGCGCACGTTGCAAATTCACCAACAGCTCGGCCGACAAACCGGTGCCACGCACGCCGCCACGTTTTTTGATTTACAAGGCAATATGCTTGCGATTCGTGAAGACGTAGGGCGCCATGTAGCCTTGGATAAATTGCTTGGCTGGCACGCCAAAGCCGATAAGCCGCAGGGATTTGTCTTAGTGTCTAGTCGCGCCAGTTATGAAATGGTACAAAAGATGATTGCTTGCGGTGTGGAAATGCTGGTGGCGATTTCTGCCGCAACGGATTTAGCGGTAAAAATGGCGGAAACTCATCATTTGACTTTAATTGGCTTTGCGCGAGAAGGCAAAGCCAATGTTTATGCGGGTTCAATGCGGTTGGATTTGGAAGGTCTAATTTCGTTCGCTTGAAAAGGACGCGCCAGACCGAATGAATGATGGGCATGAATCCGCGACGATTAATCTCTAAAATTGTTGAACTGAAACGGTTGTCCCAGTTCGGCATTTTTGACTAATTGAATCACCGCTTGTAAATCATCGCGCGATTTTCCGGTTACACGAACCTGCTCGCCTTGAATTTGAGTTTGCACCTTGATTTTGGAATCTTTCACCAATTTGGTGATTTTCTTCGCCATCTCCGTTTCAATCCCTTGTTTGAGCTTGATTTCTTTGCTGTAAAGTTTGCCGTGATGTTCGCTCTCTGAAGGAATATCAAGCGAGCTATGCTCAATCCCGCGTTTCACGAAGGCGCCAATCAAAATTTCAATCAGTTGTTCAAGTTGAAAATCCGATTCGGTGGTGACTTTCACGGTTTCATTTTTTTCATTGAGTTCAATGACGGCTTCTACGCCACGGAAGTCATAACGGGTGCTGAGCACGCGGTTGGCATTTTCTACCGCATTGCGTACTTCGTGCATGGTAATTTCGGAAACGATATCAAAAGATGGCATGATTTTCTCCTAAATAAAGTAGGGTGGGTATAGGTTCCACGAGTAAGCGAAATAGCACCGCATTGGCGATGGATTTTTCCTCTTACGAAATTCGGTCATTCGCCGTCAAAAGGCATAGCAGTGCGGTTAAGTCGGCGAAGTTTACCACAACTTGCGCCTGTTGTTGCACTTTCGGTTTGGCGTGGAAGGCAACGCCTAAACCGGCGATTTTCATCATTGCCAAATCATTTGCGCCATCGCCAATGGCGATGGAATGTTGCGGCGCAATAGCGTATTCATCGCGTAAGCGTTGTAAAACAGCCGCTTTATATTGTGCATCAACCACATCGCCTTTGACTAACCCGGTGAGTTTGCCGTTTTCAATATCAAATTGATTTGAGACAGCGAAATCTAATTGCAATAGGTCTTTCAAATAATCGGCGAAATAGGTGAAACCGCCCGATGCGATGGCGGTCTTCCAACCGTGCTGTTGTAGCGTTCGAATAGTTTCTTCAAGCCCCGGCATTAACGGCAAATTCGACCGCACTTGTTGCAAAATGCTTTCCGGCGCGCCTTTTAAGGTGCCGACGCGACGGCGCAAACTTTGCTCGAAATCCAATTCGCCGCGCATTGCGCTTTCTGTAATGGCGGACACCAATTCCCCCGTTCCGGCCAGTTTGGCGATTTCATCAATGCATTCGATTTGAATAGCCGTGGAATCCATATCCATCACTAATAACCCTTTTTCCGATAATTTCGCTTCAAAATCCAGAAGGGCGATATCTAAGCCCAGCTCGTGCGCGGCGCGAGGAAAATCTTCCCGCCATTCGCCTTTCAGTAAAACAACGGTGTTGTGCGCCACATTCCAAGCATCGAAACACTGAAAATTTTGTGCGCATTTCTGTTGAAAATCGAGCACCGCATTGAGGTTCAATGCGGTGCCATAAAGGATGAACGCGTGGTTTGTTTGGGTGGTGGGGGAATCGCTTAAAAGCGCGCTTGGCAGCACGGGATATTGGCGGGTAATACTTGCAAGGTTTTGAATTTGCATAGGAAATCCTGTAAATTGGCAAAAAAATCGGGCTATTTTAGCCGATTTAATCGCAAATTGGGGAAAATCACTTGCATTTTATGAAAGAAAAACTAACCGCATCAATTATGTTGGGGCTCATTGTGTTGTTCGGTTTTAGCGCTCTGGGTGTCATTTTATTCGGCGTACAGCAATTTAAAATTGCCTCACAACTTGCCGGCGCAGATCAGGTTTCGCATTTATCCCATATTTTAGTGCGTCAACAGGCGAGTCTATTTTCCGCGCTTTTAATTAATAATGCGCAATCGGAAAAACTCAACGAGAATTTAGAGAATTTGGTACAACAACGGTTTGTGCTGGATGCTTCCTTGTATAACGCGCAAGGCAAATTGCTAGCGCAAAGCGCCGCTGCGGAAAAGTTACGCGAACGTTTAGGATTGGATAAAAATTTGCAGCGTCAAATCATGACGCAACAAATCGTCGAGCCGATTTATGCCGATTCGGGCATTCAAGGTTTTTTACGGGTGACAATGGACGGGCAATACGAACAATCGTCGCAAGGCAAAATTGATCGCATTTTTCACCAACTCTACGGCGGATTCATTGTAGTCTTCTTGTTAGGCGCCTTGTTGGCGAGCTCGATTCATTATTTTATTGGTTATTATCGTCGGACGAATCCTTCGGCTTACAACCTCAGAAAAACGCTTGACTTGCCGATTAAATCCGGCAGCCGACGTTTTCATCAAAGACGGCGCCGCGCCTAATTCTCGATAGTTCAAAACTATTCATAAAATTTCATTTATTTGCCTAAACGGGCAAGCAAATTAAGGTAAAATACGCAAAATTTATTTTCTTAAAACAGGAGAACACAATGCCAACTCGCAGACAATTAGCCAATGCAATTCGTTTTTTATCCATGGATGCGGTGCAAAAAGCCAAATCCGGCCACCCGGGCGCCCCTATGGGCATGGCGGACATTGCGGAAGTATTATGGCGCGATTTCTTAAAACACAATCCAACCAACCCGAAATGGGCGGATCGTGACCGTTTTGTCTTATCAAACGGCCATGGTTCTATGTTGATTTATAGCCTTTTACATTTAACCGGCTACGATCTTTCTATTGAAGACTTAAAACAATTCCGTCAACTTCATTCTAAAACCCCGGGCCACCCGGAATATGGTTATGCACCGGGCGTGGAAACCACCACCGGGCCGCTCGGTCAAGGTATCACCAATGCGGTGGGAATGGCGATTGCAGAGAAAACTTTAGCCGGCCAATTTAACCGCGAAGGTCATGAAATCGTGGATCACCACACTTATGTGTTCTTAGGCGACGGCTGCTTGATGGAAGGGATTTCACACGAAGCCTGTTCTTTAGCCGGCACTTTAGGCTTAGGCAAATTAATTGCCTTCTACGATGACAACAATATTTCCATTGATGGTCACGTAGACGGCTGGTTCAGCGATGATACTGCAGAACGTTTTGAAGCCTACGGCTGGCAAGTGATCCGCAATGTAGATGGTCACGATGCAGAACAAATTCGTGCAGCAATCGTACTTGCGCAAGCAGAAAAAGAAAAACCAACCTTAATCATCTGCAAAACCATTATCGGTTTCGGTTCACCGAACAAATCAGGCTCTCATGATTGCCACGGCGCGCCATTAGGCGATGAAGAAATTGCCTTAACCCGCAAAGCCTTAAATTGGGATTACGCACCGTTTGAAATTCCGGCGGAATACTATGCGCAGTGGGATGCCAAAGCCAAAGGCACAGCAGAAGAAAAATCTTGGCAAGAAAAATTTGCGGCCTATGAAAAAGCCTATCCGGAATTAGCGGCAGAATTTAAACGTCGTATTGCAGGCAACTTGCCGGCAAATTGGGCGGCAGAATCCAAAGCCTTCATCGAAAAATTACAAGCCAACCCGGCAAGCATTGCAAGCCGTAAAGCCTCACAAAACGCGATTGAAGCCTACGCACACATCTTGCCTGAATTCTTGGGCGGTTCTGCGGATTTAGCAAGCTCTAACCTAACATTATGGAGCGGTTCTAAACCAATCCGCGCCCACGAAAACGTAGGCGGTAACTACATCAACTACGGCGTACGCGAATTCGGTATGTCCGCCATTATGAACGGTATCGCGTTGCATGGCGGCTTTATTCCTTACGGCGCCACCTTCCTAATGTTCTACGAATACGCCCACAATGCGGTGCGTATGGCGGCATTAATGAAACAACGCTCATTATTCGTTTACACGCACGATTCTATCGGCTTAGGCGAAGACGGCCCAACTCACCAACCGGTGGAACAAACTGCCGCATTGCGTTTAATTCCAAACTTAGAAACTTGGCGTCCGTGCGACCAAGTGGAATCAGCCATCGCATGGCAACAAGCGGTAGAACGCAAAGATGGCCCAAGTGCGTTAATCTTCACCCGCCAAAATCTCACACAAATGAACCGCACTTCCGAGCAATTAGCGAACGTAGCACGCGGTGCATACATCTTAAAAGATTGCGCCGGCACGCCGGATCTCATCTTCATTGCCACCGGTTCTGAAGTGGAACTTGCGGTGAAAGCGGCAGAAGTATTAAGCGCGGAAGGTAAAAACATTCGCGTGGTGTCTATGCCAAGCACCAACCGTTTTGATAAACAAGACGAAGCCTATCGCGAAAGCGTATTGCCGTCTTCCGTAACCAAACGTGTTGCCATCGAAGCGGGTATTTCTGATTTCTGGTACAAATACGTCGGCTTTGGTGGTCGTATCGTCGGCATGCACGGCTTCGGCGAATCCGCACCGGCGGATCAATTATTCAAATTGTTCGGTTTCACCGTGGATAATGTCGTCGCAACCGCAAAAGAAATTTTGTAATTTTCGATTAGCTAGAAAAAGCGGTCACATCATTAGATTGACCGCTTTTTTCACACAGATAGCAAACTGAAAATATTGAGGAATAAAACGATGAAGAGTTTAACGAATAATTATATTAACGAAATTAAAGCCATTCTCTCAAATGCACGCCGACAAGCTTATCGCGCGATCAACTCAGCAATGATTGATGCATACTGGAAAATCGGTGAGCGTATTGTCTTGGAAGAACAAAATGGCAAAGAACGGGCGGATTATGGAAAGGAAATTTTGCAAAATCTTTCCGCTATTCTTACTCAAGAATTTGGAAAAGGATTTAGTTACCGCTCTTTACGTGAAATTCGCCAGTTTTATTTAACGTTCGCTGATGTTGAAAAATGGCGAACACTGTTCGCCAAATTGACTTGGTCACATTTTCAGCGCGTACTTAAAGTTTCCAATGAACAAGTGCACTTAAAAACGCCCTTTAAACCGCACGTTCTTTTCTTTTTCCCTCAAGTCGCGCATTGAATTAGCCCAAGCATTTTGCTAGAATTTGCCCCGTTTTTCGTCTGCATCACAGACGAAAAATGAGTTCGGATGAAGGTAGCTGGAGAGTAGGGAATTGCCCCTACGCCGACGATGAAAAATCTTTCAGGCGCGCGCAAGCGCAGGGACTGTTACTGGACGAACCCTTGGAGAGATCCATTGCACGACATCCGTGTAAATGGACGCCGAAGGCGCAAAAGAGCGATGATTTCAACATCGTTTTCCAAACGCTCAGGCAAAAGGACAGGGGCCAAAAGACAATCTGTTTTTTATTTATTCTCACGGATTCTTTTCGTCTCCTTGTCGCGTTAATTGATTTTTGACGACGAGGAATCACCATGTCATTCACGACAATTCTATCAACCATCGACAGCTTTATTTGGGGCCCGCCACTTCTTATTTTATTGTCCGGCACAGGGCTTTACCTCACCTTACGTTTAGGTTTCATTCAAATCCGCTATTTACCGCGCGCACTCGGCTATTTATTCAAAAAAGAGCACGGCGGCAAAGGCGACGTCTCTTCCTTTGCCGCGCTCAGCACCGCATTGGCGGCAACCATCGGCACCGGCAATATTGTCGGCGTGGCAACCGCCGTACAAGCCGGCGGCCCGGGCGCACTTTTCTGGATGTGGCTAGTCGCATTGCTCGGCATGGCGACCAAATACGCTGAATGCTTATTAGCGGTAAAATACCGCGTAAAAGATCGCCGCGGTTTTATGTCCGGCGGCCCAATGTATTACATCGAACGTGGCTTAGGCATGAAATGGCTGGCAAAACTATTTGCCGTATTTGGCGTATTGGTCGCATTTTTTGGTATCGGCACCTTCCCACAAGTCAACGCAATTACGCACGCTCTGGAAGACACCTTCAACATTCCGGTCATCATCACCGCCATAGTTGTCACCACATTAGTCGCCATGATTATTTTAGGCGGCGTAAAACGCATTGCCACCGCCTCTTCCATCATCGTACCCTTTATGGCGATTTCTTATGTCTCCGTTTCCATCGTAATTATTTTATTAAACTGGGACAAAGTGCCGGACGCCCTTTCATTAATTATCCACAGCGCCTTCAATCCCCAATCCGCACTGGGTGGCGCATTAGGTTTCACCGTCATGAAAGCCATTCAATCCGGCGTCGCGCGCGGAATTTTCTCAAACGAATCCGGCCTTGGCAGCGCCCCCATCGCCGCCGCCGCCGCGCAAACCCACGAACCCGCACGCCAAGGCTTAATTTCCATGACAGGCACCTTTCTCGACACCATCATCGTTTGCAGCATGACAGGCATCGTCTTAGTCCTAACCGGCGCCTGGAACAACCCCGAACTTGCCGGCGCCACAGCAACCAACTCCGCCTTCGCACAAGGACTGGGCTCAAGCATCGGCGCCACCATCGTCACCATCGGCTTACTCTTCTTCGCCTTCACCACCATCCTAGGTTGGTGCTACTACGGCGAACGTTGCTTCGTCTATTTAGCCGGCACCCGCGGCATCCGCTTATACCGCCTATTATTTATCGTCTTGGTCGGCATCGGCTCATTCTTAAAGCTCGACATCATCTGGATCCTCGCCGACATCGTAAACGGCCTCATGGCATTCCCAAATCTAATCG
This sequence comes from Rodentibacter sp., assembly GCF_057314195.1. Lineage (NCBI taxonomy): Bacteria > Pseudomonadati > Pseudomonadota > Gammaproteobacteria > Pasteurellales > Pasteurellaceae > Rodentibacter > Rodentibacter sp. Next base: position 8,152 of record NZ_DBHLAM010000015.1, read on the forward strand.
CCCTCATCGGCTTACGCAAAGTCATCATTGAAGAAACCAAAGATTACTTCACCCGCTTAAAAATCAACCACCACGACCAAGACGAAATCGCCTAACTAACAAAACAGCACCGCATTGAACCCCGTAAACCAAGGCTCCAATGCGGTGCTCTCCAAAGCCACTTACCTCGGGCCACCTGCACCGCATTGGTCGTCCTGAATTTTTTGCGATCCTGTGCAAAAAAACGCATATTCAAGCTCGACAAAAATCTCTTGGTCTTTTATGGTAAAAAAATCTTTTGGTATATATCCCGATTTGGGATAAACTTAATTGAAGGAGTAAAAGTGCGGATTATTTCTACTGCAACATTAATTGAATATTACAAACAGCATCCTGACGCTGAACAACCGCTCAAAGCGTGGGTGGCGGAAGTGAAACGGGCAAATTGGCAAACCGCAAACGATATCAAAGCACAATATCGCCATGCCAGTATCCTGAAAAATTGCCGTGTCGTGTTTAATATCAAAGGTAATGACCACCGCCTCATCGTCGCAATAGCTTACCGACTTGGCGCAGTCTACATCAAATTTATCGGCACACATCAAGAATATAACCGAATAAACGCGGATACCATTGAATAATAAGGAAAAACATGAATATCAAACCCATCAAAAACGAACAAGATTATCAACAAGCCCTCGCCTTGGTTGAGCCTTATTTTGCGCGTGAAGACGAATTAAATGAACAAGAACTGGATTTTTTCGACGTCATGGTTACCCTAATTGAAGCTTACGAAGCAAAGCATTACCCAATAGACCCACCCACACCGATTGAAGCGATAAAATTCAGAATGGAACAAGAAGGATTAGAGATCAAAGACTTAGACGGCATAATCGGCAAACCGAACCGCGTTTATGAAATCTTCAACAAAACCCGCCCGCTAACGCTCAACATGATCCGCAACATCCACCAAAAAATGGGTATTAGCGCAGACATATTAATTCAACCTTAAACCCCGCCTCATGCAATAAGGTTTCAAACCGGCACCGCATTGACCCACAAAAAAACGCCCAACCGGGCGTTTCAAGGGCGAGGATACAGCCGCCGACTGTGAATAATAGTTTGAATCCGCACCTCATCGCCTGCCACATCATACACGATGCGATAACCGCGACAAAACGCCTCTCTTTTATTACCATGAATCACCCGCCCAGCTGCGAGTGGCATATAAGCAATCACATCAATCTTACTAAAAATATCCTCAGAAAGTTTGATTCCACTGGCCTCATAACCGGTGTATTCAATAATATTGGCAATAATCTCTCGTAAATCTCGTTGCGCATCGTGAGAAATAACCACCTTAGCCATAAATCAATGCCTCACGCTCCGCCGCTTCCAATTCTCTTGCTTTCGACTCAATCAACAGCCTAATTTCAGCTTTGGATTCCTCAAGCGTCACAACCCGCCCGGCCTTAACATCCTCTTCCCCGCGACGAATCTTCTCCGCCAAAAATTCCTCATAACCTTCTTCTTTAAACATCTCTCACCTCCAATCTAACCCCGCCCACTATACCCCCGACAACCACCAAAAGCAATCGCTCCTCCATGCGGTACTATCTCCCACACAAACCACCCATTTTTATCTTCATTTTTAAAAAACTAACCCCACCAAAACAAACCGAAGAAAGCCCACTCCCCCCGTTTAAGTCGCCCTTATGGAGAGGGCATTTTTAGCTAAATTTGCTCTGTTTGAGCGCAGCGAGTTGCAAATTTAGCGTTAAGAAAATGCCCTCGGAATAAGGAATAGCGGCTTAGTCGGGGCGTGTTTTCTTTGGTTACTTTCTTTTACACGAGTAAAAGAAAGTAACTCGCCCATCGGGCGAAACCCGATTCCCAAAAAATCACAAATCTCAAACCCAACAACCCCAACCCAAAAAACAACCCAAATAACCCAAAAATTTTACATCCCCCCAAAAAAAACCTATAATCCCCCAAATTTATCC
>NZ_DBHLAM010000016.1:0-5737 GCF_057314195.1 Rodentibacter sp.
TTGACGACAAGTGCGTCCACCGGCAATGTGAGCAACGTGTCTATTGCAAACGTGAGAGGTAACGATACTGTCACCTTCGACGCTGGCAAAAACATCGAAATCACCCAAACCGGACGCGGTTTAAGTGTTGCCTTGGCGCGTGATATCAGCGTGAACAGTGTGAGAACAAACGATCTCACTGTGACCGGAACGGCGAACTTGAGCGGTACCACAAACATTAGCGGTACGATGAACGTTCAAGCCAATACCACCGTGAACATGGGCGGCAACCGCATTCAAAACGTAGGTAATGCAACAGCACCTACCGATGCGGTGAATAAAGCTTATGTGGATAGCGCGATCAGCAACGTGACCGGCGGCGGAGTCAACATGTCGCACGTTAACAGCCTGAATAACCGCATTACACGCGTGGAAAGAAAACTTCGCGCAAGTACGGCGGGTACCGCAGCAATGTTGAATATCCCTCAAGCGATCGGCGCGGGTAAACAAACTATCGGTGCGGGCATTGGCTCCAACGATGGACAAAACGCCGTTGCGGTGGGTTACTCACGCGTAGCTGACAACAACAAAGTGATCTTCAAAGTGACCGGCGCGGTTAACACGCAAGGCGGCTATACAGCCGGCGCGGGCGTGTCTTACCAATGGTAATGCGATAGATTACGCGTTAAATAAAACGAAAACCGCAGGTGAAAGCCTGCGGTTTTTTTTGTGCAAAAGGGGAGTGGAAAGTGAACTGTCGGATTAGCACCGCATTGAGGGGGCTTTGCGTGTTCGGTATGCGTGATAGGTAAAAAAAAAAAGCGGCCGGTTAACCGACCGCTTGTTTAGTTTTCGATAAACGGGTTGAGGAGTTTGACGCCCATTTTTTCAAAGTCTTTGATATTGCGTGTGACGAGGGTGAAATGGTGGCGTAATGCGGTGGCGGCGATCCAAGCATCGTTGTCGGGGCTTTTATCGGGAATGTGCAAGCCGGCGCACAATGTGGCGGTGATGTCGTCGGGATAGAGGGTTTTGCCTTTGAAGGTGGGGCGAACGAGATCTTCAAGCCAATCTCTTAGCATTTTCCCTTGACGTGGATCTTTTCGTTCCATATTGAGTACGTCGCGTTCAATTTCCATTAAGGTGATGACACTGATAAAAAGCGATTCTTTAGGCATTAAATCAAGCCATTCTTCAACACCACGGTTTGCTTTATTTTTGGGCATTTTACGCATTTCGGACAGAATGTTGGTGTCTAAAACGAACATATAATTCCCCTTTAAAATTCTACCGGACGGCGGTGTGCCTTGGAGCGCGGTGGAATTTCTAATTCTACGTCGGCAATATCCGGGCAAGAATAAGAGGCGAAAAGTTCAACTATACTTTGCGACGATCTTTCCTGTTTTTCATAGTCCTCATATTTCAGGAATACAAATTCCGGTTTGCCCCGATTGGTGATGATCACCGGTTCGGTTTCTGCCATTTTTTTGGCGTGGCTGAGTTGTTGATTGAATTCTCGACTGCTCATAAACATATAGGCCTCCTTATGTAGTAATGAGGCTACATTGTAGGCGCTTTGGCGCCGAAATACAATCAGGAAAACGGAGGGCGAAAAGCGCACCGCATTGAATGCCCGTCGGATAAGGCTTCAATGCGGTGCTATTTCGGCAGGCAAAAAAAGGATAATCCGTCGATTATCCTTTTTCCCTTTTTCCCTTTTTCCCTTTTTCCTTTTTTCGATTCGGTGAAATTATTCGTCTAATTATTCGTCTAAGAAGCTGCGTAAGGTTTCCGAACGGCTCGGGTGACGCAATTTGCGCAACGCTTTGGCTTCGATTTGGCGAATACGTTCGCGTGTGACGTCGAATTGTTTACCTACTTCTTCTAACGTATGGTCGGTGTTCATATCAATACCGAAACGCATCCGCAGGACTTTCGCTTCGCGCGGAGTTAAGCCTTCCAAGACGTTGTGTGTCGCCACTTTTAGACTTTGCGCGGTAGCGGAATCCAGTGGCAATTCTAACGTGGAGTCTTCGATAAAATCGCCTAAATGGGAATCGTCATCGTCGCCAATCGGGGTTTCCATGGAAATCGGTTCTTTGGCGATTTTCAATACTTTACGGATTTTATCTTCCGGCATCCCCATGCGTTCTGCCAGTTCTTCCGGTGTGGCTTCGCGTCCCATTTCTTGCAACATTTGGCGGGAAATGCGGTTAAGTTTATTAATGGTTTCGATCATATGCACAGGAATGCGAATGGTGCGCGCTTGGTCTGCAATGGAACGCGTGATCGCTTGGCGAATCCACCAAGTAGCGTAAGTGGAAAATTTATAGCCGCGACGGTATTCAAATTTATCTACCGCTTTCATTAAGCCGATATTGCCTTCTTGAATGAGATCAAGAAATTGTAAGCCGCGGTTAGTGTATTTTTTGGCGATGGAAATCACCAAGCGTAAGTTCGCTTCCACCATTTCTTTTTTGGCGCGGCGGGCTTTCTGTTCGCCGCGTGCCACCGCATCGCAAATATTGCGCATTTGTTGCACGCTCAGTTTGGTGCTGGCTTCTAATTTTGCCAAGTTAGCCAACGCTAAACGAATGCGGTCTTCGTATTTCGGCAAGCGTTTCGCCCAAGGTTTGGTGGACTTTAAGGTTTTTTCCAACCAGGCGTCGCTGCTGCCGAAGTTGGTGATAAGCGTTTCGAATTCGTCTTTCGGCATACCGGCGATATCGACGAGTACTTTTTGTAATTGACGTTCTTCGCCGCGCACGCGTTTCATCATATTTTTCATGGATAACACGAGTACGTCGAATTGTTTCGGCACTAGGCGGAATTGTTTGAAAATTTCAGCCAAAATCACTACTTGTTCTTGTGCTTTTTTGTGATCACGACCGTGTTTGGCAATGACGGTAAGGGTTTTGGTGTGTTGTTCTTTTAATTGGGCGAATTTTTCGCGCGCTATTTCCGGGTCGATACTGTTGTCGGAATCGCTGCTTTCGGAACTTGACTCGTTGTCTTCTTCGCTGTCATCCACATCAGTGGCGGGCGCGGTGTTTTCCTCGTCCTCGTTTTCGCCTTCTTCTTTGTTAAAGTTGTCGGCTAATTCCGGAGTCTCTGCTGACACCGCATTAGGATCAACAAAGCCGGTAATCAGATCGGCTAAGCGAACATTGCCTTTTTCTACTTGAGCGTATTGCTCGATTAAATCGGACAGCGCCTCCGGGTAAGCGACGATGGAGGTTTGCACTTCGTCAATGCCTTCTTCAATGCGTTTGGCGATACTGATTTCATCTTCGCGTGTCAGCAAATCTACGGTGCCCATTTCACGCATATACATACGCACCGGGTCGGTGGTGCGGCCGATTTCCGATTCTACGTTAGAAAGAATTTGAGTGGCTTCTTCCACTGCATCTTCATCGGGAATGGTGTCGTTTAACATCATCTCATCGCCTTCCGGCGCTTCATCCAACACCGGAATGCCCGCATCGTTTTGTAAAGTTTGCAGTAATTTGTCGTAATATTCGGGATCGATCACGTCTTCCGGTAATAAGTCGTTAATTTCCGCGTAGGTTAAATAACCTTGCGTACGACCCAATTCCATCAGCTGTTCGATTTGTTCCGAATATTGTTCGGCTGTAGATTGTTGATTTTGTTCCATTTTTATACCCGTATCGCGTTATTTTTGATGATGAATGCTTCCGCTTGAGAACGCAAGATTCTACCATTGTTATTGAGGATTAACTAACTGTTTTTTCTGCATTTCTTTGCTGGTAATCAGCTTGACGAGCACTTGTCGTTCTTGCTCGCTCAACCCTTCGGCACGCTCTTTGGCAATGAGCATTTCGATATCGCGTTCGATCGCTTGAATATTTAAGCGGCGATAATTTTGTGAAAAGGCGTTGAGCATTTCCGCGTCGTCGAGTAAATGCTCCCAAGTCGCCAGAATTTCAAGGGGACGAGAATATGGCGTATCGCGAAAATGTTCCAAAATTTGTCCCGTTGTAATGCCCTCGCGCGCCCGGCAAAGGGTGGCTAATTGTTCCAATAATTCGTAACCCGCTTCCGCACGTAGCGCTGCCAGCCCGGCTTCGGTAATGCGGTTGACCAGATGAGGATTTTGCAGCAATAACGACACGACCAGACGCATCGGCGTTTGTTTCATTTTCGGCTGTTTGTCGGCGTGCGGTGCGGCGGCTTGGTGCGCTTGTTGCGGAATTAAACTTTCCAGTTGCGATTGGTCAAAAATGCCTAATTTTTGCGCTAGACTATTGCGTAGCGATAAACGTAGCGCTTCGCCCGGAATTTGACGAATCAATGGAACCGCCAGCGCGGCCAATTTGCCGCGTCCTTCTTTGCTGGAAAAATCCACTTGCGGATTTAAATGTGCGAACAAAAATTCTGTGAGCGATTGTGCCCCGTCGATATATTCTTCGAATTTTTCTTTTCCGTAGTGGCGTATATAGGAGTCGGGATCTTCACCGTCAGGTAAAAAAATAAATTTGATTTGGCGCCCGTCTTGCAAGTAAGGCAATGCATTTTCCAGTGCGCGCCATGCCGCATCGCGCCCCGCGCGGTCGCCGTCGTAACAGCAAATCACTTGTTCGGTGGAACGGAACAGCAATTGAATTTGCTCCGACGTGGTGGAGGTGCCGAGTGACGCCACCGCGTAATCTACGCCGAATTGGGCGAGTGCCACGACGTCCATATAGCCTTCCACCACTAACAATTTGGCCGGTTCATCATCGACTTGTAAGGCTTCGTATAAACCGTATAGTTCGCTGCCTTTGTGATAGGTGATAGTTTCCGGTGAATTGAGATATTTCGGTTTTTCATCGCCTAATACACGGCCACCGAAGGCCACGGTGCGTCCACGTTTATCCCGGATCGGGAACATAATGCGATGACGGAATTTGTCGTAAATATTGCCGCGTTCGTTACGTGAAAGCATGCCAAGATCGAGTAATTTTTGCTGTTCTTCACTGTTTGTGCCGAACTCGCGCAGCACCGTATCCAGGGCATTCGGTACGAAACCAATTTGAAAACGCGCGATAATTTCCGCTGAAAGTCCGCGTTGTTGTAAGTAGCTTTGCGCCGGAATATTGAGCGGTAACTGAGTTTGATAAAATTGCGCGATTTTTTGCATCAATTCGTACAAATTGCGCTTGGTTTGATAACCGACTTGCGGACGTTGATTATCGGAACGGGCGCGTTTTTCATAAGGTACTTCCAAGCCCGCCATCGCCGCTAATTCTTCAATGGCTTCAACGAATTCCAGTTTGTCATAATCCATTAAAAAAGAAATGGCATTGCCGTGAGCACCGCATCCAAAGCAATGATAGAACTGTTTTTTTTCGCTAACGGTGAAAGAAGGCGTTTTTTCGTGGTGAAAAGGGCAACAGGCTTGATAATCGCGACCGGCTTTTTTGAGTTTAACGCGCGAATTGACCACATCGACGATATTGGCTTTGGTCAACAAATCATCGATAAACGGGCGTGGAATTGAGCCTTTCATTGCCTTGTCTCCTGGGATTGGGAACTTACGGTCAGTTTTATGGAATTTTCGTTGAATTTGAAAGAAACAAAACCGTGATGCCGAAGGAATCACGGTTTGTGTTAACTCGAGTTAAGAAATACTACAAATTAGTATAAACGGGCATTACGTGCGTTTTCGCGAGCGTTGCGTTTAGCGTGACGTTTTGCAAGCGTCGCTTTTTCACGTTTACGGATTGTAGTTGGTTTTTCATAGAATTCACGAGCGCGA
>NZ_DBHLAM010000016.1:5747-14681 GCF_057314195.1 Rodentibacter sp.
GGCATAAGCCAATCACCTCAATGAGTTTAATTTAATTGCAATTTAAAATTTTATGACTGCCATTAATGGCAAGTTCAACAAAGGCCGCAATTCTAATCTACTTCCGGGGCAAATGTAAAGGAAAGAATACGCGATCCTCCGAATATTTCGCTTTCAACTGGTGAAAAGCGCGTAAACAGAGTAGAATCGCTGCCTTATTTTAGTAGCGAAATGAAGAAAATTAATGAAGATTTTAGGCATTGAAACCTCGTGTGACGAAACTGGCGTGGCGATTTATGACGAAGACAAGGGCTTGATCGCCAATCAGCTTTATACCCAAATTGCGTTGCACGCCGATTATGGCGGTGTGGTGCCGGAATTGGCCTCACGCGATCACATTCGCAAAACCGCGCCGTTAATCCAAGCGGCATTGCGTGAGGCACGGCTAACCGCGAAGGATATCGACGGCGTAGCTTATACTTGTGGGCCGGGACTGGTCGGTGCGTTGTTAGTGGGGGCGACCGTTGCGCGTGCGCTTGCTTATGCGTGGGAGGTGCCGGCCGTTGGCGTACATCATATGGAAGGCCATTTGTTGGCGCCGATGCTTGACGACAATCCGCCTTGTTTTCCTTTTGTCGCGTTGTTGGTTTCCGGCGGACATACCCAATTGGTTCGCGTGGAGGGTGTCGGCCAATATACGGTAATCGGCGAATCCGTCGATGATGCCGCCGGTGAAGCCTTTGACAAAACGGCCAAATTACTCGGGTTGGATTATCCCGGCGGCGCGGCGCTTTCCCGTCTGGCCGAGCAAGGCGCGCCCGGTCGTTTTGTTTTTCCGCGTCCGATGACCGATCGTCCCGGTTTAGATTTCAGCTTTTCCGGCTTGAAAACCTTTGCGGCGAACACGCTCAATGCGGTGCTGAAAACGGAGCTCACGCTTTCCGAACAAACCAAAGCCGATATCGCTTACGCATTCCAAGACGCGGTGGTGGATACCTTGGCGATTAAATGTAAGCGCGCGTTAAAAGAGACCGGCTATAAACGTTTGGTGATCGCCGGCGGCGTAAGTGCAAACAAAAAATTGCGCGCAAGTTTGACGCAAATGATGAAAAACCTCGGCGGCGAAGTGTTTTATCCGCAACCGCAATTTTGCACGGATAATGGCGCGATGATCGCTTATGCCGGTTTGTTGCGTTTAAAACAGGGCCAACACAGCGGTTTGGCGATTGACGTTAAACCGCGCTGGGCGATGGCTGAATTGCCGGCGCTTTAAAAGAATAAGGAAAAGAGTATGGCGAAGCTATATTTTTACTATTCCACTATGAATGCGGGTAAATCCACCACCTTGTTGCAATCATCTTACAATTACCGCGAACGCAATATGAATACGCTGGTTTATACGGCGGCTATTGACGACCGCTTCGGCGTGGGGAAAGTGACTTCGCGTATCGGCATCAGCGAGGATGCGCATTTGTTTAATGCGGGCACGGATTTGTTTGCTGAAATCAGCAAATATATGAGCAGCGACAATTTGCATTGTGTGCTGGTGGATGAAGCGCAATTTTTAACCAAACAACAGGTTTATCAATTAAGCGATGTCGTGGATAAACTTAATGTGCCCGTGCTTTGCTACGGCTTGCGTACGGATTTTCAGGCGGAATTGTTTGAGGGCAGTCAATATTTGCTCGCTTGGGCGGATCAATTGGAAGAACTGAAAACGATCTGTTATTGCGGGCGTAAAGCGAATTTTGTATTACGTTTAAATGAACACGGTGATGTGATGAAAGAGGGGGAACAAATTCAAATCGGCGGCAATGATTCTTATCTTTCCGTTTGTCGCTTACATTACAAGGAAAAAAGCGGCCAACTTTAAACGCCTTTTCACCGTTTCAAACACAACCTATAAGGACAATTTTATGCTAAAAAACAAAACCTTCGGCAGCGCCTTGATTATCGCCGGCACTACCATCGGCGCAGGAATGCTGGCCATGCCGCTCACTTCGGCGGGCATGGGCTTTGGCTACACTGTGCTGTTATTGGTCGGTTTGTGGGCGCTGTTGGTGTACAGCGGTTTGCTGTTTGTGGAGGTGTATCAAACTGCCGATCGACTCGATGACGGCGTTGCAACCCTCGCGGAAAAATACTTCGGCGTGCCGGGGCGTATTCTGGCCACATTGAGTTTGTTGATTTTATTGTATGCCCTTTCCGCCGCCTACATCACCGGCGGTGGCTCATTGCTTTCCGGTTTGCCGACCGCATTCGGTTTGGAGGCAATCTCCTTGAAAAGCGCGATAATTCTTTTCACTGCGGTGCTTGGCTCTTTTGTGGTGATCGGCACCAGAGGCGTGGACGGCATCACCCGTGTTTTGTTTATCGGTAAACTGGTGGCTTTTGTTTTCGTGTTATTTATGATGTTGCCGAAAGTCGCCTTGGACAACTTAATGGCACTGCCGCTGGATTATGCTTTTGTCATTTCTGCCGCACCGATTTTCTTCACTTCATTCGGCTTTCACGTGATTATGGCAAGCGTGAACAGTTATTTAGGCGGCAATGTAGCAAAATTCCGTCGCGCAATTTTAATCGGTACCGCTATTCCCCTTGCGGCCTACTTAGTTTGGCAGTTGGCGACCCACGGTGTATTAAGCCAAAACGAATTCGTACGCATTTTACAAGCCGATCCGACGCTTAATGGTTTAGTCAATGCGGCGCACGAAATTACCGGTTCCAGCGTAATGGGTGAAATTGTGCGTATTTTTTCAGCGCTTGCGCTCATCACTTCTTTCCTCGGCGTTATGCTCGGCGTATTTGAAGGGTTAGGCGATTTATTCAAACGCTATCATTTACCGAACAACCGTTTCTCCCTAACCGTCGCGGCGTTCCTCCCACCATTGGCTTTCGCCTTGTTTTACCCGGAAGGTTTCATCACCGCATTGAGTTATGCCGGTTTACTATGCGCGTTTTATTGCTTAATTTTGCCCATCGCCTTGGCTTGGCGCGTTCGCGTAACGGCTCCGAATTTGCCTTATCGCGTATTCGGCGGCAATCTCGCGTTAATTACGGCGTTGCTTGTGGGAATTGTAATTATGGTGATTCCATTCTTCATTCAAGCAGGCTATTTACCGGCGGTCGCAGGGTAATCTATTTTTCACGCAAGTCAGTTTGCTGACGGATTGGCTCAGTAATGGATTCGCTAAGCAATAGCCAAACAATAAAGGGGAACATAATGTTCCCCTTTATTGTTTTGTTGACTGTTTTGTTGATTGTTTTGTTGTTCTCCTCTCAAAATAGCACCGCATTGAAGCCGCTTCCAATGCGGTGCTATTTTAATTGTTCAATAAAACCTTTATCTCTTTATTTTGATTTTTAAAAAATATTGTCAATCATTGGTGATAAACAAATAATGTTGTTAATCAAAATGATGGATAAATGATTAACAAAACCGATTATATACATTCGGTTATTTTTGTAGCAACGCCAAAAATTCGTCTTCGCTTAATACCGTGATGCCTAATTCTTGCGCTTTGGTTAGCTTAGAACCGGCAGCGTCGCCGGCGATGACGAAATCGGTTTTGGCGGAAACCGAACCACTCACTTTGGCACCCATTTCTTGTAACAGCGCTTTGGTTTCATTGCGTCCCATTTGGCTGAGCGTGCCGGTAAGTACTACGATTTTGCCCTTGAACGGATTATCACCCGCCTCTTTGGTTTCCACTGCGTCCCAATGTATCCCTTGCGCGATGAGGTCGCTTACCGCATCTACGTTATGCGGTTCGCGCCAGAAGGCAAGAATACGATTTGCCACCACTTCCCCAACATCCGGCACCGCTTGTAATTGTTCGAAGTCGGCATTTTTTAACGCCTCTAAGGTTTTGAAATGATTGGCCAGATTCAATGCGGTGCTCTCGCCCACTTCGCGTATGCCGAGGGAGAAAATAAAGCGCGCCAGCGTAGTGTGCTTGGCTTGTTCGAGACTATTTAGCGCATTTTTCGCCGATTTTTCGCCCATTCGTTCTAATTGCATAAGCGTGGTTAAATCCAGTTTGAATAAGTCCGCCGGTGTGCGTATTAATTCACGTTCAACCAATTGTTCAATAAGTTTGCCGCCTACACCGTCAATATCCATCGCTTTACGTGAAACAAAATGTTTAAGCGATTCTTTGCGTTGTGCCGCGCAGAACAGACCGCCGGTGCAGCGAGCCACGGCTTCGCCTTCAATACGCACGATTTGTGAACCGCATACCGGGCAGTTATGCGGGAAAATAATCGGTTTGGCGTCGGCCGGGCGGCGTTCGTGTAATACACCGATAATTTGCGGAATCACGTCGCCCGCGCGACGAACTACCACGGTGTCGCCGATGGCGAGATTTAAACGGGCGATTTCATCACCGTTATGTAACGTCGCATTGCTGACGGTGACGCCTGCCACAAACACCGGTTTCAATTTTGCCACCGGCGTGATGGCGCCGGTACGCCCCACTTGGAATTCCACATCGTTCAGTACGGTAAGTTCTTCTTGCGCCGGGAATTTGTAAGCGATTGCCCAACGCGGTGCTTTGGAAATAAAACCGAGCTCATTTTGCAGTTCAATATCGTTGATTTTTAGCACGGTGCCGTCGATGTCGTAACCGAGCAAAGCGCGCTTGTTTTGCATATCACGATAAAACGCCAGAACCTCTTGCACGCCGTTGCACAGGCGAATTTCCGGATTGATCGGAATGCCGATGGATTTCAGCCATTGCAGGCGCGCGTAATGCGTGTTCGGCAAATTTATTCCTTCCGCGATGCCGATGCTGTAAGCATTGAACGCCAACGGGCGTTTGCTGGTAATGTTCGGATCTAATTGGCGCAACGAACCGGCCGCGGCATTGCGCGGATTGGCGAAGGTTTTTTCACCCAGTTCCAAGGCGTGTTTATTCAAGCGTTCAAAGCCGACATGCGGCATAAATACTTCGCCGCGAACTTCCAGACGTGCCGGCGGATTGTCGATTAAAAGTTGTAGCGGTACGTTGCGAATGGTACGAATATTGGCCGTAATATCTTCGCCGCGGCTGCCGTCGCCGCGCGTCGCCGCTTGGCTCAGCACGCCGTTGACGTACAAAATACTGACCGCCAAGCCGTCCAGTTTCGGCTCGCAACAGAAAGTGAGCGGCTTCGGTAGCACGATTAGGCGATCTTCAATGCGTTTCACAAAAGCATAAAATTCTTCGTCGGAAAAGGCATTGTCGAGCGATAACATGGGCATTTCGTGACGAATTTGGCGAAAGCCCGCCAGCGGTTTAGCGCCGACCCGTTGTGTCGGCGAATCCACCGTGACCAAATCGGGATGTTCGAGTTCTAAGGCTTTGAGTTGATGAAACAGGCGATCGTATTCGCTGTCCGGCACGCTCGGGTTATCTAACACGTGATATTCGTATTCATATCGGCGCAAAGTGTTGCGCAGGGTTTCGAGTTTGGCTTGGAGGGTCATAACATTCTCGTTAAGTCGTTCGCGCTTTTGTTTGCGCAGGAAAGTCGTTTGTTGTCGGAGGCCGATGGGCGAACCTTCAAATTAGCACCGCATTGAAATGCCTCCGTTTCAGCACCGCATTGAAACGGCTTTTTAACACGACAACGGCGAACACGAGGTTCGCCGAAAGTGTGTTTAAAAAGCGTGTTTAAAAATGAAACATTTTTTATGCCACGCGAGCAAGATACGCTTGTTCTTGAACCGCGTCGAAAATTTGTTCGTCTTCGGTGAGAATTGAGCCACCCAAATCTTCCGCTAAGGTTTTTGCGGCGCGAATCATTAATTTTAAGTTTGCCAAATCATTGCCGGGCGAAGGCAGTTTCATAAATAACGCAACGCCGATGGTGGTAAATTCCGGCTGGTACGGATTAAAGGCGCCGTCATCTTGTAAATTTGCAACGCTGAATAAAGTCGGGCTTGCCACACTTAAATCGAAATGGCGGTGATACATATTGTGTCGGCCGAAAATAAACCCAAGATTTTCCAACGATTGAATCAGGTTTGCTCCGTGAAATTCGCGATATTGTGGCGAAATGACATAAAGTTGAAGATAACCCGATGTTTGTTTCGGTGTTTTTGGTTCCGTGGCTGGTGTTTCATTGAAAGGCTCGGCGGAGTTTAGTTCGGTCAGTTCGCCGCGGGACATTTGCGCAAGTTGTTCGCGCAATTTCGGTGAAGAAGAATTAATTCCTTCGAATTCGTTGTCGTTTTGCATTTCAAGTTGCTCGAGCGTCATCGTCGCCGGATTGGCTGCGGGTTGTGACGGTTTCATTTGGTATTCCATACGCATCGGCTGGCGCGCCGGTTCAATGTTTGGAATGGAGATTTTTATATCGTCCACGGTGCGTTCGGTTTTTTGGTAATCCGCTTGCTCTGTTGCCGAGTCGTTATCAAGCGGTTGCTGTTGGACTTTCGGTGTGGCTTGGTGCACCGGTGCCGAATGCGGTGCTGTGGCGCTAGCGCGTTCAGGAGTCGGTTGGTGGGGCGTCGAGCGTTCTTGTATCGATGCCGGGGTTGACGCGCGGTTAAATGTGCCGGCATTTTTAAAATACTTTGATTTCTCGCGGCGATTTGACCATAATCCGTGCGCGACAAGGGCGATGAGCGCCGCCACCCCTAAAATAATCAAAATTGTATTAAGATCCATTTTGGCTCCTTATCAGGCAATAAAATTGCGCCGATCCTACCATATTTTCAGGGGTGAAAAAACAGGGCGAAAGGGCGCTTACCCGTTTAATTTATTTCGGTCAAAGAAGGAAAAAGAATGATTAATCAACAGGAAATCAAATCCGCTTTTCATTATTTCGTGATGGGTTGGCATTTCATTACGCAAAAAGGCTTGCGCCGTTTTGTAGTAATGCCGATTGTGATGAATGTCATTTTGCTGTCGGGGCTGTTTTGGCTTTTTATCAGTCAAATCGGCGACATCATCGATTGGATGATGAGCTTTGTGCCCGACTGGCTCGGTTTTTTAGGCGTGATTTTGTTGGCGTTGTCTATCATTATGATTTTGCTGCTGTTTTATTTTACTTTTACCACGCTGTCGGGCTTTATCGCCGCGCCGTTCAACGGTCTATTGGCGGAAAAATTGGAAAAAATGCTCACCGGTGAGCCGATTAACGACGATACCTGGTTGGACGTACTGAAAGATGTGCCACGTATGTTGCATCGCGAATGGCAAAAGCTGTTGTACAGTCTGCCGAAAATTATCGCGTTGTTTTTACTCGGCTTTATTCCGTTGGTGGGACAGATTGTGGCACCAACGCTAACATTTTTGTTCACGGCTTGGATGATGGCGATTCAATATTGCGATTATCCTTTTGATAATCACAAAGTGTCTTTTGATATTATGCGCACCGCATTGGGCGAACGGCGTACGCAAAGTTTGACTTTCGGCGGATTGGTGACCTGCTGTACTTTTTTGCCCATTGTGAATTTGCTGATTATTCCCGTCGCGGTGTGTGGTGCAACGCTAATGTGGGTGGAAAATTATCGCGATAAATTACGCTTTGATATGAATTTTCAATCTCCTCGCGGCTCAAGCGCCACTGAAGTTGCGACACGCGGCAATGAGACGGCGGTACGTGCGCCAAACGGACAAAGCGTGAAATAGCGTTTGGTTATAAAATAGATCAAATAACTATTTTTTTTATCATAAAAGCGATGCTATAACTACGCCGTCAAAAACATTAATTTATAGGGGACAAACATGACAATTTATGCGGATAATTCTTACACCATCGGTAATACACCGCTTGTGCGTTTAAAACATTTCGGCAACGGTAATATCGTGGCGAAAATCGAAGGCAGAAATCCGAGTTTTAGCGTGAAATGCCGTATCGGCGCCAACATGGTATGGCAAGCGGAAAAAGACGGCATACTCACCCGAGGAAAAGAAATCGTCGATGCCACCAGTGGCAATACAGGCATTGCCTTGGCTTATGTGGCTGCGGCGCGCGGGTATAAAATCACCCTCACAATGCCGGAAACCATGAGCCTTGAACGCAAACGTTTATTGCGTGGTTTGGGCGTCAATTTGGTGTTAACCGAAGGCGCGAAAGGAATGAAAGGCGCGATTGCCAAAGCAGAAGAAATTGTGGCTTCCGATCCTTCTCGTTATGTGATGCTGAAACAATTCGAAAATCCGGCCAACCCGCAAATTCACCGTGAAACCACCGGTCCTGAAATTTGGAAGGACACCGACGGTAAGGTAGATGTCGTTGTGGCGGGTGCCGGTACCGGCGGTACAATTACCGGCATTTCCCGTGCCATTAAGCTTGATTTCGGTAAAGCCATTACCTCTGTGGTGGTGGAACCGAGCGAATCGCCGGTGATCACGCAAACCTTGGCCGGCCAAGAAGTTAAACCGGGTCCGCATAAAATTCAAGGTATCGGCGCCGGCTTTGTGCCGAAAAATCTCGATTTGTCTTTAATCGATCGCGTGGAAACCGTGGATAGCGACACCGCCATCGCCACCGCCCGCCGTTTAATGGCGGAAGAGGGCATTCTTGCTGGTATTTCTTCCGGTGCAGCAGTCGCGGTGGCAGATCGTATCGCGCAGTTGCCGGAATTTAAAGACAAATTAATCGTGGTCATTTTACCTTCCGCATCTGAACGCTATTTAAGCACGGCATTGTTCGAAGGAATCGAAGCCTAAGCCTTGCGCGGCGGGGCGCCAATGCGGTGCCAAAATGAAACCTCGTGCAAGCGAAGAAAAACGAACCGCACTTTGAGTGCGGTTTTTTACGTTGTTAAAATGTCTTTTAAGCAAAAACATATTAATTAAAATGCCATTTGAATAACGCTCTGCCAAATGAATCGAACGGCTTGTGCGATTGTCGGAAAACTCAGTATCGGCGGCTTTTGATTTTTTATGCGAGTCGCCTAACATTCGGAGACCTTTGCAAAAAAGCCCTTCCTTCGACAGCCGAAACCCAAACACAGGTTTT
>NZ_DBHLAM010000017.1:0-1114 GCF_057314195.1 Rodentibacter sp.
GCCATTTGTTCTTGCTCTCCGACGTTTGATATTTGCTTGAACCACGATGTAGTCAAAAATCGGTGCGAATAAATTCGCAAATAAAATCGCTAACATCATGCCTTCCGGATAAGCCGGGTTCACGGTACGAATTAATACCGCCATCACACCGATTAACGCACCGTACCACCATTTACCGGTGTTGGTGAAAGACGCGGAAACCGGATCGGTCGCCATAAACACCATACCTAACGCAAAACCACCTAAAACAAGGTGCCAATGCCAAGGCATTGAGAACATTGGGTTGGTATCCGAACCGATAAGATTGAATAAGGTTGAAGTTGCAATCATACCAATCATTACGCCGGCGATAATGCGCCATGCGGCAATGCGGGTGAACACGATAATTGCGCCACCGATTAAGATAGCGAGGGTCGAAACTTCACCCATTGAACCCGGAATATTGCCGATAAATGCATCCATCCAAGAAATCGGTTGACCGGTTACGGTATGTTGTAATGCGCTTTGGCCACCTTGTGACCATTGTGAAAGTGCGGTTGCGCCGGAGAAACCGTCTGCTGCAGTCCACACCAAGTCACCGGAAATTTGTGCCGGATACGCAAAGAACAAGAATGCACGACCGGCAAGCGCAGGATTCATAAAGTTACGACCTACGCCACCAAAGATTTCTTTTGCGACCACGATACCAAAGGTGATACCGAGTGCCGCTTGCCATAATGGCAATGTTGGCGGAACGATTAACGCGAAAAGAATGGTAGAAACGAACATCCCTTCATTTACTTCATGTCCGCGCACAACGGAGAATAGTAGTTCCCAAATCGTACAAACGGTAAATACTACGATATAAATCGGCAGGAAGAAGATCGCACCTAATGCCATTTTGCTGCCCCAGCCTGCATTTAGGGTTAAATCTACCCCAAGGCTGTTAGCGAGCGCATAGTGCCAATCGCTTGCAATTAATTGCGCTAAATTGCCTAATTGGTTTAACGCAGGAATCGCTTGATTACCCACATTGTACATGCCGTAGAAAATTGCCGGGAACAATGCAAGGAACACGGTGATCATCATACGTTTTGAGTCTAACGCATCACGAACGTGTGTGTTTTTGTGCGTT
>NZ_DBHLAM010000017.1:1132-17486 GCF_057314195.1 Rodentibacter sp.
CGGGTTCCATTTTTTCAAAAAGATTTTTTAAACCCATTTTTAACCTTCCTTCTCGATCTTATCTAACACTTGACGCAAGATTGAACCATATTCGTATTTGCCCGGGCAAACGAATGAACAAAGCGCTAAGTCTTCTTCATCAAGTTCCAAGCAACCTAGTGCTTGTGCGCCATCGGTGTCACCCACGATTAAATCACGTAACAATAATGTCGGTAAAATATCCAACGGCATCACGCGCTCATAGCTACCAATTGGCACCATTGCACGCTCACCGCCATTTTCTGCAGTGGTGAAATTGAATAATTTTTTACCGAAGTGACCTAATACGGTACGGGTAATCGAATATTTGCCCGCTTGCGGCGTGATCCAGCCTAAGAACTCCTTCTCGTTGCCTTCAGCAATAACGGAAACTTGCAATGCATAACGGCCTAAATAATCGTGAGGGCCTTTTGCCGTATTGCCGCAAAGCACAGAACCGGAAATCACACGATTCTCGCCCGCACTTAATTCATCTTTGATTAATTGAGAAAGGTTTGCGCCGATTACCGTACGCACTAAGCGCGGGTTTTTCACTTGCGGGCCGGCAAGTGAAATTACGCGTTCAACATAAAGTTCGCCGGTAGTGAATAATTTACCGATGGCAATCACATCTTGATAATTGATGTGCCACACGGTTTTGTGCGCACCAACCGGATCGATAAAGTGAATATGGGTTCCCACTAAACCTGCCGGGTGCACGCCGCCGAAATCATGAATTTCAAGATTGGCTAAATCTACGGTCGGGATATTGGTATCGCCCGCTTTGCATAAACGTAAAGGTTTACTTGGGAATAAACGGCTTAACACGGTTAAACCATTAATGAAATCTTGCCAAAAATCTTTTAGCACGATGGCAGGATCTGCTGCTAACGGATTGGTATCCATTGCATTGACGAAAATAGAAGAAGGTTCGCTGTCAACTGCCGGGATTTTGCTGAATGGACGGGTGCGCAATGCGGTCCATAAGCCTGATTCCACAAGATTTTGTTTCACTTGTTCGGAAGAAAGGGTATTCAATTCATCTGCGTTATATTTTGCGAAAGTGATTTGCTCATCGCCTTCCACATTGATTACCACAGATTGCAATACGCGTTTTTCGCCACGATTGATCGCAGTGACGGTACCGCTTGCAGGGGCTGTAAAAATCACTCCCGGATTTTTCTTGTCTTCAAAAAGCGCTTGACCTTTCTTTACGACATCGCCTTCGCGCACCTTCATCGAAGGACGCATCCCCACATACTCCTCGCCTTTCTTAATTGTAATCATACTGTTTGCACTACTTTTCAAGGTTAAAAATACGATTGCAAATAAGCGCACTTAAATGCAATCTCGTGTTTGAGCGTGGCAGAGAATACTTGGAAAATCAAAGCATTAACAACTGGCACATAAATTTAAAAACTCAAATCGGCTTGATTTTCCGATGAAGTGCAATCTCGGCACCGCATCAAAAAATCGAAAATCTAAAAGCGCCCCATTCTAACGAAAAATGTCTTTTTATTCCACTTTCAGACCGCGTTTGGGTGAACTTTTTTGAGGCTATAGATAAAGCGGTATTGGGCACGAGCCGGCAAATCATGGCGGGGGATGTAGCAAAGGCTCAAAACGGTTATTGAGTCGAAGCATAAATGGCGTTAAACAACAGCACCGCATTGGAAGCGGCTCCAATGCGGTGCTGTTGGGGGAGATCGATTTCTGCCGAGCACAACGGCAATAACATCATTATTTCGCTATTGCCCTATTGCCCTATTGCCCTAGGCCTAAACAATTCGGCGAACGCGGAAAAACTTCGCCGAGCTTTTCCCATTCTTGTTTAGTGTAAAGATGAAGCGCCAAAGCATGAATACCGTTGTTCAGCTCTTCTGCAAAAAGTTGGTAAAGCATTTGATGACGTTGTACTTTACGCAGGCTCTCGAATTTATCGCTCACAATCACCAATTTAAAATGGGAATCCGCACCGCGCCCTGAACTATGCATGTGACTTTCGTTTTCCACCACGACAAAATGTGGCCGAAATTCGGCGTGAATTTTAGCTAACAACGCTTGTTGTTTTGACATTTTTTTCTCCAATAAAATTTTGCTGAAACGCTATACATCAAGCAACAAGTTTGCCAGAATAGCGCGATATTATCTAATAAATTGAGGAAATTATGAACGTTACAAAGAAAATCAAAGCATTGTCCGCGATAAGTTTTGCCGCAGCTGCCTTTTTCCTTGCCGGCTGCCAAGCGCAATCCAATAGTTTAACCTTCACGCCGCCGGCGCCGAGTGCGTCTATGAACGTCAATCAATCCGCCGTCGTTTATGTCATGACGCGAGATGCGCGTGCGCAACAAGAAATTGCGTCTTATGTGAAAAACGGCGAATTAGTGAGACTGAACGCTTCGCCAAACGTTAGCCAGTTATTTCAACAAGTGATGCAACAAAACTTGGTGAGTAAAGGTTTCCGCATTGGTCAAGCGAACAATTCAAATGCGGGGGTTACCGTGGAAATTAAAGATTTCACCACTAATGTGGAACAAGGTAATTTACGTTATAAATTAAACAGCAAAATTCAATTAAACGTTTATGTGCAAGGCGCTAAAGGCCACTTTAATAAGGACTTCCACACCACGCGTTCGCAATCCGGCGCGTTTAATGCGGACAATGACGAAATTCAAAAAGTCATGGGCGAAGCCTTTAAGGATATTGTGAATAATATTTATCAAGATCAAGAAATCGGCCAAGCGATTAATCAATACACCAATTAACCGAATAACCGTTTCGGTGGGGGCGAATGTCGCCCCCTTTTTCGTGCCGATTAAACTTGACGGATGTACCTTTCAAGCGTAACATTCGCCCGTTTTTTTAATGAGAAGGACACACACTTTGGACAGTCATAGTCGATACCGAATATCACTTTAGACTCCCGCCTTTGCCAAGTAGGCTCGGCGAGGGTTCGTCGGTAACCGCTTTCGGCATCTTTATAGCAAACGAAAAATAGCGCAATTTCGCGCGCACTTCATTTATTCGTTTGATATTCTTATTTTTGTTCACGGTTAGCTGTTCATAATCCCAAAAGGAGTATGAAATGATCAACGCTTTTGCTATCAAAGATTCTCGTTTGTATCGGATCGATGAAGATCAAACCGATCTTGATACCGCAATTTGGCTCGACTTACTTGAGCCGACCGGCGAAGAACGCGAAATGTTGCAAGAGGGATTAGGCCAGAGCCTTGCGTCTTTTCTTGAGTTGGAAGACATTGAAGCGTCCGCGCGTTTCTTTGAAGACGAAGATGGCTTACATCTTCACTCATTCTTTTATTGCGAAGACGAAAACGACTACGCCGACCTTGCCAGCGTGGCGTTTACCGTGCGTGACGGGCGCTTATTCACATTGCGTGATCGCGAACTGCCCGCATTCCGCTTGTATCGAATGCGGTCCCGTAGCCAACGTTTACTCGAATGCAACGCTTACGAAGTGTTACTTGATTTGTTTGAAACCAAAATCGAACAGCTTGCCGACGTCATTGAAAACGTTTACGCCGATTTGGAAGAATTAAGCCGCGTGATTTTAAACGGCACTCAAAATGAAGCTTTCGACGAAGCCTTAAGTACCCTCACCGAACAGGAAGATACCAGTTCCAAAGTGCGCTTGTGTTTAATGGATACGCAACGTGCGCTTGGTTTTTTGGTGCGCAAAACCCGTTTGCCAGCCAACCAGTTAGAGCAAGCGCGCGAAATCTTACGCGATATTGAATCGCTCCAGCCTCATAACGAAGCCTTGTTTCAAAAAGTGAATTTTCTCATGCAGGCGGCAATGGGTTATATCAATATCGAACAGAATAAAATTATGAAGTTTTTCTCCGTCGTATCTGTAATGTTTTTGCCGGCAACCCTGGTGGCCTCCACTTACGGTATGAACTTTGATTTTATGCCCGAGTTGCATTTTAAATATGGCTACCCAATGGCCATCGGTTTAATGATTGCCGCCGCGCTTACCCCTTACATTTATTTCAGACGAAAAGGATGGCTTTAATGGAATTATCTCAAACGGCATTATTTGTCGGTTCAATCATCAATCTTTATGCCCTCGTGTTAGTTTTACGCGTTTGGCTGCAATTCGCCCGCGTAGATTATTACAACCCGCTTTCGCAATTCGTGTTGAAAGTCACCGATGCGGTGCTAAAACCGATGCGCAAAATTGCGCCGATTATCGGCAATATCGACACTTCAGCCTTTTTGTTGATCTTTATTCTCGGCGCGCTGAAATCCGTGCTGTACTTCGGTTTAGCCATTGACGGCATGCTGATTTTAGGCGTGCTAAGCATTTTGAAAGCCGTTGGCGTAGCGATTTTTTACGTGTTGTTTGCCGGTGCGATTGCGAGTTGGTTTAACCGTGGCAACAACCCGATTTTCTATGCGTTATATCAACTTTCCGAGCCATTGCTTCGGCCAGTTCGCAAATTTTTGCCGACTGTCGGAATGATTGATTTTTCACCGATGGTTATCGTTTTTATCTTGTTATTTATCAACAATTTTATGCTTGATATGTTACAAGGACTGTGGGTTATCGCCGGTTGACGTAGCGATTTGTTTTTGAGCCACGTTCCGCGTGGCTTTTGTTTATGAGAAAAAATTATGCCGGCAATTGAACAAACCCCCGACGGCATTCGCCTGAAAATTTTTTTACAACCGAAAGCCAGTAAAGATCATATTGCGGGCATTCGCGACGAAGAACTCAAAATCACCATCACCGCGCCGCCGACGGACGGACAAGCCAACGCCCATTTGTTGAAATTTTTAAGTAAGGCTTTCAAGGTGCCGAAAAGTAGTATCGTGCTGGAAAAAGGCGAACTTAATCGTCACAAACAACTGTGGATTCCCGCGCCCAAACTCATTCCAAAAGAAATCGAAAATCTACAAGTATGTAGCAAATATCCAAAAATCTCTGAGTGAAGTATAAATTCACATCACCAAACAGCACCGCATTGAACGCGCTTCCGGCGTGCTTCCAATGCGGTGCTATTTCGTCAGTTCATTGCGGCCTTATAAGATCAAAAATCGATTATAAAAAATCGCCCTCCGTTCCGCCCGCGCTCTATCAATTTATGCCGTTTTACGGTATTCTATGCCGCATTTTCTAATCAAAAACAAGCCGTATTGGATATGTTAAAAACATGCCGAAACGCGGGCAAAATTAAGGTGATTTTATGCAAGAACAATATCGTCCCGATATGATTGAACCAAAAGTTCAACAATACTGGGCTGAAAATAACGTTTTTAAGGCCGTCAAAGACGAATCCAAAGAAAAATACTACTGTCTTTCCATGTTCCCGTATCCGTCCGGTCGCCTGCATATGGGGCACGTTCGTAACTACACCATCGGTGACGTAGTTTCTCGCTATCAACGTATGCTCGGTAAAAACGTGTTGCAACCGTTCGGTTGGGATGCGTTCGGGTTGCCGGCGGAAGGTGCGGCGATCAAAAATAAAACCGCACCGGCGAAGTGGACTTACGAAAACATTGCCTATATGAAGAAACAACTTCAACTTTTGGGCTTCGGGTTTGATTGGGATCGCGAAATCGCCACCTGCAAACCGGATTACTATAAATGGGAACAATGGTTTTTTACCGAGCTTTACAAAAAAGGTCTGGTTTACAAAAAAACGTCCACGGTGAACTGGTGCCCGAACGATGAAACTGTGCTTGCCAACGAACAAGTGCACGAAGGCTGTTGCTGGCGTTGCGACACGCCGGTGGAACAAAAAGAAATTCCGCAATGGTTCATCAAAATCACTGATTACGCTGAACAATTATTAGGCGGTTTGGATAATCTTCCACAATGGCCGGAGATGGTAAAAACCATGCAACGCAATTGGATCGGCCGTTCTGAAGGTGTGGAAATCACCTTTGATGTGGCGGATAGCAACGAAAAAGTCGCGGTTTATACCACCCGCCCGGATACTTTCTATGGCGTGAGCTATTTAGGCATCGCTGCCGCTCACCCGCTCGCAAGTCTCGCTGCACAACACAATCCTGAGTTGGCTGCGTTCATTCAAGAAGCGAAAAACGCGAAAGTTGCCGAAGCTGATCTGGCGACCATGGAGAAAAAAGGGATGGCGACCGGCTTGTTCGCAATTCATCCGTTGACCGGTGAAAAATTACCGATTTGGGTGGCGAACTTTGTGTTAATGCACTACGGTACCGGCGCGGTGATGGCTGTTCCGGCGCACGATCAACGAGACTACGAATTCGCGCACAAATACGATTTGCCAATTAAGCAAGTTATCGCGCCGCTTGCAGGTGAAACAATTGACTTAACCAAGCAAGCTTTTACCGAACACGGCACGCTGATTAATTCGGCCGAATTTGACGGTTTGGATTTCGATGACGCGTTTAACGGTATCGCGGACAAACTGGAACAATTAGGCGTGGGCAAACGCCAAGTAAATTATCGTTTGCGCGATTGGGGCGTGTCTCGCCAACGTTACTGGGGCGCGCCAATTCCGATGTTGACGTTAGAAAGCGGCGAGGTCGTGCCTGTACCGATGGAAGATTTGCCGATTATTTTGCCTGAAGATGTGGTGATGGACGGCGTGCAAAGCCCGATTAAAGCGGATCCGAATTGGGCGAAAACTACCTTCAACGGTGTGCCGGCGTTAAAAGAAACCGATACATTCGATACTTTTATGGAATCATCTTGGTATTACGCGCGCTACACGTCACCGAAATTTGCCGAAGCGATGCTTGACAAAGAGGAAGCAAACTACTGGTTACCGGTAGATCAATATATCGGCGGTATTGAACACGCGACGATGCATTTGCTCTATTTCCGTTTTTTCCATAAATTGTTGCGCGACGCGGGTTTTGTGACCAGTGACGAACCGGCAACCAAATTGTTGTGCCAGGGTATGGTGTTGGCCGACGCGTTCTACTACACCAGCCCGACCAACGAGCGTATCTGGGTGAGTCCGACGCAAGTGACTTTAGAACGTGATGAAAAGGGTCGCATTATTAAAGCCATCGATCCGGAAGGTCGCGAACTGGTGCACACAGGCATGACCAAAATGTCGAAATCGAAAAATAATGGTATTGACCCGCAAGAAATGGTAGAAAAATACGGCGCGGATACGGTTCGCTTGTTTATGATGTTTGCATCCCCTGCGGAAATGACCCTTGAATGGCAAGAGTCCGGTGTAGAAGGCGCAAAACGTTTCTTAGGTCGCGTATGGAATTTGGTCTATCAATATCAACAAAATCCGGCGACCACGGCGCTAAATGCGAATGCACTTTCAGCGGAACAAAAAGCCCTACGCCGCGAAGTACACAAAACTATCGCGAAAGTCAGCGACGATATCGGTCGCCGTCAAACTTTCAACACCGCCATTGCGGCAGTTATGGAGTTGATGAATAAACTTACCAAAGCGCCACTTGAAAACGAACAAGAACGCGCTGTGATGGCGGAAGCCTTAAGTGCGGTAGTGCGAATGCTTTATCCGATTACGCCGCATATTTGTTTCGAATTGTGGCAAGCGTTAGGTAACGAAAACGGCATCGACACAGCAGAATGGGTGAAAGTTGATGAATCCGCGATGATAGAAGATGAGAAGCTCATCGTGGTGCAAGTGAATGGCAAAGTGCGTGGTAAAGTGACCGTTGCAGTTGAGGCGGATGAAGAAAGTGTTAAAAGCGTTGCTTTCGCCGATGAAAACGTGAAGAAATTCACTGATGGCCAACAAATTGTGAAAGTGATTTATGTGCCGGGTAGATTGTTAAATGTGGTGGTGAAACCGCAATAAGCAACTTGTGAAACGATGGCGAAGGTGCGGCGGAACGGTTCCAATGCGGTGCTGATCCGTACTTCCGTTGTGGCGGGATGCTCGATGCCCGCCAATTGGCGCTTCAATGCGGTGCTAATTCGCACCTTTAACGCTGCGTTTTGCAATCTCTCAAGCGGCGTTGTAAGCACACTTCCCGAATACCAGGTGCAAAACATACAAGGGGAATCTTATGATTCGATTAATCAAAAAATGCGTTCTTATTGTTACCGTCACCGTTCTTTTCGCTTGCGGCTGGCGTTTTCAAAACGGCGAATTGATTCCGCCGGAATTACGTACACTCGCCTTTGAAAGCGCTGATCCGTACAGCGAAATGTCGATGGCGATGCGTCGTCAATTACAAGCCAATGACGTGAATTTGGTTAACGCCGCACAAGGCGTGCCGATTTTACGCATCAATAAACAAATTACTAACGACAAAGTGGCGTCTATTTTCAAACGCGGACGCGAGGCAGAAAAAGTGTTGATGTTAGAAGTGGAAGCCAACGTACGTTTAACCGATGGTGAAACCTATCCGATCAGCGCAAAAGTTAACCGCACGTTTTTTGATAACTCCCGCGCAGCGCTTGCCAAAGCTGCAGAACGAGAGCTGATTTGGAACGATATGCGCGAACAAGCGGCACGTCAGCTGATCAGCAAAATGGTGGCGTTGCAGCATCAAGTAAAAGGAAAATAATGAATCGTATTTTCTCTGAGCAATTAGCGCATCATCTTGCCCAACGTTTAGCCAAAGTGTATTGCTTGGCGGGACAAGATCCGCTACTGCTCGGCGAAAGTGAACAGGCGATTTATCAAGCCGCCTTGCAACAAGGATTCGATGAAAAAAACAATATTTCGATTGACAATCAAACCGACTGGGCGCAGCTGATTGAAGCCTGCCAGTCCGTCGGCTTGTTTTTCAATAAACAAGTTTTGGTGCTGAATTTACCGGAAAATCTGAGTGCGCCTGTACAAAAAAATCTACAAGAATTAAGCGCGGTGTTAAATGAAGACGTGTTGCTGATTTTAGTTATGCCGAAGCTTACCAAAGCGTTTGAAAAGCAAGCCTGGTTTGACGCGCTCAACCGCTACGATGTTGATGCGGTGCTAGTGAATTGCCAAACACCAAACGCCGAAGATCTCCCGCGTTGGTTGAAGTATCGCATTCAAGCCATGGGGATGACGGCAGATGACGAAGCCGTTCAACAGCTTTGTTATAGTTATGAAAATAACCTGCTTGCCTTAAAGCAAACTTTGCAGTTGCTTGATTTACTGCATTCCGATCACAAGCTTAATTATCATCGCGTGATTGCGGTGGCGGAGCAATCTTCCGTGTTTACGCCATTTCAATGGATTGATGCATTGCTTGCGGGCAAAGCCAATCGTGCCAAACGTATTTTGGCGGGCTTACAGGCGGAAGAGGTACAACCGATTATTTTATTGCGCACGTTACAACGTGAATTGCTCACTTTGCTGGAGTTGACTAAACCGCAGCAACCCGTTCACACCGCGGATGCGCTACCGCTTCAACAAATTAAAGCAGAATTTGATCGGCTAAGAATTTGGCAAAATCGCCGACCGCTTTTTTTAAGCGCGCTGCAACGATTAACCTATCGAAAACTTTATGACATCATTCAACAATTGGCGAGCATCGAACGGCTCGTTAAACAGGAATTTAGTGATGATGTGTGGGAAGAGTTGGCTGATTTGTCGGTAAAAATTTGTCTCTAGCCTACATTGTTTCAGCCAGCAAACGCTGAATCAATTTGGCATTTGCCGGCGGAAATTGTCCCGCATCTAATGCCCGTTGTTCAATCCAAAAACCTTCTTGCCCCTCGCGCCCGAACGGCTCACCGATCCATTCGTCCACCACATAGAAAAAGAAGGAAATAATTTTCGTCGGATATTCGAATTGGAAACGTTCGTAAAGTTCGGCGTTCAAGACTACAATACCAATTTCTTCTTCCAATTCCCGTTTTAACGCCTGTTCCGGCGTTTCGTCGGCATTAACTTTGCCGCCGGGGAATTCCAACGATTGAGCAAAATCCTGTCCCTCTAAACGTTGAGTTAAATATATCTGTCCGAACTCGTTGCGAATAATGCCGGCGGCGACTTGTATTGTTGGTTTTTCCATATTTTTTCAATCCCGAATGAAAAAATGCGGCCAAAGCGACCGCAGTTTTCGTCCATTAATTGTATTTCGCACGGCTACCGTGACAATGTTTGTATTTTTTACCTGAACCGCAAGGACAAGGATCGTTACGACCGATATTTAAGTTGGCGTAATCGCCCTTTTCACCTTGCTCCAATGCGGTGCTCTCACGGCCATCCGCCGATTGGGCGGATTGTGTCGCGTGTTCCGCGGCTTCAATTTCCTCTTGGGTTCTTACGCGTACGCGGGTAAGCGTGGTGATTACATGGTGTTTTAAAGAATCTAACATTTCCGTAAACATACGGAACGACTCTTTTTTGTATTCCTGTTTTGGATCTTTTTGTGCATAGCCGCGCAAATGAATTCCTTGACGAAGATAATCCATCGCTGCCAAATGCTCTTTCCAAAGTTCGTCGAGAGTTTGCAACATTACGCCTTTTTCAAAATGACGCATGGTTTCTTCGCCGGCAAGCGCTTCTTTTTCCTTGTATTCCTCTTCAGCGATGTTAATGATGCGTTCGCGCAAGTTTTCTTCGTGTAAATTACTGTCTTCTTCCAGCCAATGTTCAATTGGTAATTCCATACCAAATTCTTGCGCCAAGCGTTGCTCAAGACCTTTGATATCCCATTGTTCTTCTAAAGATTGCGGCGGAATATATTGATCAATCACATCGTTAAACACGTCGTGGCGAATTACACGGATGGTTTCGGAAATATCGTCGTTATCTAACAAATAGTTGCGTTGCTGATAAATTGCGTGACGTTGATCGTTGGCCACATCATCGTATTCAAGCAAGTTTTTACGACCGTCAAAATGGAATGCTTCCACTTTCGCTTGCGCCGACGCAATCACTTTCGCCAACATTCTGGATTCCATCGCTTCGCCCGGCACGGAGAATGCTTTGCGCATTAAATTGAGTTTGCCTTCATTAAGATAAATACGCATTAAGCCGTCTTCCAAAGATAAATAGAAGCGGGAAGAACCTGGGTCACCTTGACGTCCGGAACGACCGCGTAACTGGTTATCGATACGGCGCGATTCGTGACGTTCGGTACCGATAATATGCAAACCGCCGGCTTTCATCACGATTTCGTGGTTTTTTTCCCATTCAGCTTTAAGCGCGTCAATTTGCTCTTGCGTTGGGTTATCCAATTTTGCCGCTTGGGCTTTCCAGTTACCACCAAGAATAATATCTGTACCACGGCCTGCCATATTGGTCGCGATGGTGACCGCACCCGGCGCACCGGCTTCAGCCACGATTTCGGCTTCTTGTTGGTGGAATTTCGCATTTAATACGTTGTGTTTAATGCCCACCTTATCCAAGGCGTTGGATAGCAATTCCGATTTTTCCACCGAAATGGTACCAACCAACACCGGTTGTTGACGTGCTACGCAGTCTTTAATGTCTTCGATAATCGCGTTAAATTTGTACTCTTCATTCTCAAACATCAGGTCGGTGCGGTCGTCTCGAATCATTGGGCGGTTAGTCGGAATGACCACCGTTTCCAAACCGTAAATTTGTTGGAATTCAAAGGCTTCCGTATCCGCCGTACCAGTCATTCCCGCCAATTTTTCATACAGGCGGAAGTAGTTTTGATACGAAATCGACGCAACGGTTTGATTTTCGCTTTTTATATCTACGCCTTCTTTCGCTTCGATGGCTTGGTGCAAACCGTCGGACCAACGGCGTCCCGCCATTGTACGACCGGTGTGCTCGTCCACGATCACGATTTCACCGTCTTTTACGATGTAATCTACATCGCGCTCAAACAAGGTATGCGCACGCAAAGCCGCCATGACATGATGCAACAATAGGATTCGTCCCGGTGAATAAAGGGAATCACCTTCCGGCATTAAACCTTGTTCCACCAGCCAGTTTTCCACTTTTTCTTGACCACGTTCGGTTAAATGCGCTTGTTTGGATTTTAAATCTAGGGTGTAATCGCCCTCGCCTTGATATTCTTCGGTGTCCTCTTTTTCTTGTTTAATTAAGCCTGGAATCAGCTTGTTTACTGCAATGTAAAGCCCGGAACTGTCTTCTGCTTGACCGGAAATAATCAGCGGGGTACGCGCCTCGTCGATTAAAATGGAGTCCACTTCATCCACCAATGCATAGCCTAAAGTGCGTTGGAAACGTTCTTCTTTTGAATGCGCCAAGTTATCGCGCAAATAATCAAACCCGAGTTCGCTGTTTGTGGCGTAAGTGATATCCGCCGCATACGCTGCGCGTTTGGCTTCTGGCGGTAAGCCCGGAATATTGACGCCCACGCTCATGCCTAAAAATTCAAATAACGGACGGTTGGTTTCCGCATCGCGACGTGCCAAGTAATCGTTTACGGTTACCACGTGTACGCCTTTGCCCTCAAGAGCGATTAAATAACAAGGCAAGGTCGCTGTTAAAGTTTTACCCTCACCGGTACGCATCTCAGCGATGCAGCGATTGGTTAATACCATTCCGCCGATAAGTTGCACGTCAAAGTGGCGCATACCCAGTACGCGTTTACTGGCTTCTCGCACGGTGGCAAAGGCTTCCGGCAAAATATCTTGCAAGGTTTCGCCCGCACTTAAACGACTGCGAAACTCGTCAGTTTTTGCACGCAGTTGTTCGTCGGTTAAGGCTTCGAATTGAGGTTCTAATTTATTGATTTGTGCAACTTTTTTTCTTAATTTGCGTAAAATTCGGTCGTTACGGCTGCCAAAAATTTTCGTTAAAATGCTCATGTAATTTCTCTTTCAAATAAATAATAAAAACACAAATCCGATTGGAAAATCGGACGGTAAAAAGGTTGAAATTAAATGAGGGAGGGGCCGGCGCGAATCGGTGCCAACGGATTTAGCACCGCATTGAAAAGGTGCAGTTGAATTTCGGTGAATTTTTCGTTTAATGGGAAAACGGAAGGTTGTTGCCGCGTCTGGCGTTGCACTTCACGAGCGACCTTTGACGTCACCAACACCTGTTGAATTGAGATTTGAGATGAATAATTTTCTTGCGTTTGATTTTCTAAACTTTGCACGTGAGGCAAAGCAAGGATGGCGAGCATACTTAAAAGTAATCGCGACCAAAAATTCGGTTTGCTTTTGCCTGAAATCATCATCTCGTTGTCTTGTAAAAAAATTGCGTGTATTGTAGCGAAAATTCAAACTGCTGTCATTTATTGGGGTTGCTTTGTGGAATACAAGAGTGAACGTTATCAAAAAGCGGTAAATATTGTGGATGTGATGGAACAATCGTCTTTCGCTAAAATGATGCGAAAAGGACTGGCCATTCACGAATTAAATCAGCAATTTACCCGCACTTTTCCGCCGCAATTTCTAGGTAAGTTTCGCATCGGTACGATAAAAGGAGACACGCTTTTTATTGAAGTGGCCAATGCCGTTGTGCGGCAAGGGATTTTGTTTCGCCAAGCGGAATTATTAGCTTTAGTTCAACAGGATTATCCTCAAGTAGAAAAATTCGAAATTCGGATTAATCCCGCGTTTTAGCGACTTATGCTTTAAAAAATCGCAATTAATTCCTTCACTTTTATTCGCTTTTCTGAATTTTGGCTAATAGAACGCTGCACTTTTACGCGTTTTAATTTTGCACCTTTATAGATTCCGCGTGTGAACTTGGTGTCGTGATTGGAGATCAAAACCGGAATTTGCTTTTCTTTTTGAGCGCGCTTTGCCAATTCTGCTAAGACGCGTTGGTGTTCAAGACCGAATTCGTTACCGGCATATCCCGTAAAATTAGAGTCTTGTTGTAGCGGCGCATAAGGCGGATCGCAGTAAATAACCGAGTTTTTATCCGCCAGTTCGAACGTTTGCTGAAAATCTCCGCATAAAAATACCGCGTTTTGCGCTTTGTGAGCAAAATAGCGCAACTCATCTTCCGGAAAATAATGCGTTTTATATGCACCGAAAGGAACGTTAAATTCGTTTTTGCTGTTGTAGCGGCATAATCCGTTAAAGCCGAAACGATTTAAATAGAGAAAAAGTACCGAACGTTCAAAGGGATCTTGGGAATCATTGAATTGTTGCCGTTTCGCATAATAATAACCTGCCGAATTCGCCTCTTCAGCAAAGAAAATTGGTTTGCAGGCTTCGATATAATCGTCCACGTTTTCTTTCACAATGTTGAACAGATTAATTAAATCGGGATTGATATCCGCCAAAATATAGCGTTCGAAATTAGAATTGAGAAACACGGCTCCCGCCCCGACAAAAGGCTCAATAAGACATTGTTTTTTCTTGGGAAAGGTTTTGTTAATATCGTCCGTTAAACGGAACTTACCGCCCGCCCATTTTAAAAACGGGCGATGTTTAATTTTGGGCTTTGTTTGTTTTTTCGGACGTAGCATTTTAGTCCGTTTGAGTGCAACGACGAATCGCTTTTAAGATGAGATCTTTAGCGGTGTCTGTTGCTACATAAGCTTGACCGAGCGATTTGAGCAACACCAGACGTAGTTTGCCGGCAAGTACTTTTTTATCGCGCATCATATGTGGCAAGTAATCCTCCGGTTGCATCGTATCCGGCGAGATGGTAGGCAAATTGGCGCGTGCCAACAATTTTTCCAAACGGGAAACATCGGCAATGGATATGTTGCCCAATTCTGCGGAAAGCGCCGCTGCCATCATCATACCGGCCGCTACCGCTTCGCCGTGCAACCAGTTGCCGTAGCCGAGATGGGTTTCGATGGCATGACCAAAAGTATGGCCTAAATTTAACAACGCACGTTCGCCTTTTTCCATTTCGTCGCGTGCCACTATATCCGCTTTAATTTGGCAACAACGAGCGATGCAGTGCTGCAGTGCCTGTGGTTCTAACGCTACAAGTTCATCAATATGCTTTTCCAGCCATGTAAAAAATGTATCGTCTAAAATCGCGCCGTATTTGATTACCTCAGCTAGCCCCGCATTGACTTCCCGTTTAGGCAAGGTGTTAAGCGTAAGGGTGTCAATTAATACCATAGACGGTTGATAAAACGCGCCAATCATGTTTTTACCGAATTCATGGTTCACCGCCGTTTTACCGCCGACGGAAGAATCCACTTGCGAAAGTAACGTGGTCGGAATTTGAATTAGGCGTACGCCACGTTGGTAACTTGCCGCGGCAAAGCCGGCCACATCGCCGATCACCCCGCCGCCAAGGGCGACGATGGTGGTATCGCGCCCATGATTACCTTTTAACAATGCACTGAAAATCAGATTTAACGATTCAAGCGTTTTGTATTTTTCGCCGTCCGGCAATAACACCTGATCCACCGTGCAACCGCGTTTTTCAAGGGCTTGCGTAACCGTATCCAAATAGAACTGCGCGACCGTAGGGTTGCTTACGATCATCACGCGGTCGCCCTGCTTCAGCGGATAATTGCGTTCGTCTTGCAACAAACCGCTGCCGATTAAAATCGGATAACGACGCTCTTGTAATTCTACGTTTACGCACAACATGATTAATCCTTAGATTGAATTGTTTAATCCGTTTAAATTATCAATTAAATCAACGATTTGGTTTACCATTACCCGAGCGTTTTGTTCATCGGTCGGCAATGTAATATCTGCGATTTCTTCGTATAAAGGATTGCGAATTTTAGCTAAATTCTCCAGCACTTGACGCGGATCTTCCGCGCCTTGCAAAAGCGGGCGTTTTTTGTCGCGCTGAGTACGTTGGAATTGTTTCTCCACGGTGGTTTGCAAATAAATCACAATCCCGCGGGCGGATAAATAATTGCGGTTTTCTTTCGACATTACCGCACCACCGCCGGTGGAAAGCACGATGCCTTGCAATTGGGTCAGTTCATTAATAATACGTTCTTCACGCTTACGAAAACCTTCTTCACCTTCCAAATCAAAAATCCAACTAATATCTGCGCCGGCACGTTCTTCGATCACCGCATCGGAATCGATAAAATCCATATTAAGTTGTTGTGCCAACTGACGACCAATCGTGCTTTTCCCCGCGCCCATCGGGCCTACTAAAAAAATATTACGTTTCTCAGCCATTGTTCTTTTTCTAACGATAAATTTACTCAAATCGATCTTTTTAAACGTGAAAGTAAGACCGTGAAGGTCGCTAAAAGATCACCTAAAAAATGCCGCCAATTATCGCAATAACCCCTCTTTCTTTCAACCTTTTAGAGGAATTTATTTTGTTCCGAGCAAGTTCGGCAATACGCCGGAAACGGATAAAACAGCGCTTATCGACATTCTCATGAGGTTGCCGAAGAGCACCGCATTGAAGGCGTTGTAATCGTGAGGTTGCCAAAGAGCACCGCATTGAAAGCGTTGTGGTCGCGAGGTTGCCAAAGAGCACCGCATTGAAGGCGTTGTGGTCGTGAGGTTGCCAAAGAGCACCGCATTGAAGGCGTTGTAATCGTGAGGTTGCCA
>NZ_DBHLAM010000017.1:17586-24831 GCF_057314195.1 Rodentibacter sp.
AGGCGTTGTAATCGTGAGGTTGCCAAAGAGCACCGCATTGAAAGCGTTGTGGTCGTGAGGTTGTCGAAGAGCACCGCATTGAATGTGCGGTCATAAAAGTTGACGACAACAGATGAAAGGAATCCGTTAACTTTTTAAAAAATCCGCTAAAATGCCGGCGGTAAATTCTTTCCTCAAATAAAACCCCAAAGGCAACGTTTCTACCAAGCTTCCATCTGCCCCGATGCCTTTAGTTATCGCGTGACTGTTGGCGCCTTTCGGTCTTAGCTGCATGACTTCGCCGATGCGTGCGGTAATTTGCGTCAATCGTCCCAGCGTGATGTATTCCATCAATTCTTCCCAATCCTGTTTTAGGCGGCGTTCTTGCTCTTCGTTCGGTTGCCATAAAATTGGCGCGCCGATGCGACGTTCGCCTAAGGGAATGTGACGACCGCCTTCAACAGGCATCCAAAGCACGCGGGAAAGTTTGTGGCGAACGTGAGAATGTTCCCATTGTACGCCGCAATTTTGAGCCAGCGGCGCAAGACTGACGAAGGTCGTTTCGAGCGGAAAGCCTTGTTCGTTAATCGGTAACGTTTTGAGTTCAACGCCGAGATGAGCGAAATCTTGTTCTGCTTTACTGCCGGCGGTCGCGCCCAATGCAGTTTCCAACAGCATACCCACCCAGCCCTTGTGGCGTTTTAAATCCGGCGGCACGGCAACATGTAATTCGTCGGCAAGCTCACCGAGCGTCAGCCCGGCAATGGCTTGTGCGCGTTGTAAGAGTTGTTCGAGAGTTTGCGGTGTCATTGGGTGTATTTTTTGAAAAAGCGCGGTTTAGTGTCTTCGCTGCCTTTATCGATGTAAGGAATATTTTCCAGTTGTAATAAAAAACGTTTTGCCGCTAGGCCGCCGCCGAAACCGGTTAAGGTTTTGTCTTTGCCGAGAATGCGGTGGCACGGAATTATAATGCTGATTGGATTGCTGCCCACTGCGCCGCCCACTGCGCGCACGGCTTTGGGGTTATCAATTATTTGGGCCAATTCACCATAGCTGGAAATTTTGCCGTAGCCGATGCCGCGCAACGCTTGCCAAACGGCTTGTTGGAATGCGGTGCCCTCGGTTTTCAGCGGAATATCGGCGAAGGTTTCCGGTTCGCCGCCGAAATAACGCTTAAAAGCCGAATGTACTTTTTGGAAAAGGGGCAAGTCATTTCGTTTAATCCATTTTGGGTTCGGCGCGTATTGTTCTTTTTCGAAATCAACGTGAGTGATATGTTCGCCGTCAGACAAAATCAGCAAGTCGCCAATGGGGGAGGGACAATAAGTGTAGTAAGATTCGGTCATTTTTGTAATGTTTTGAATTAAAGTTTGCGGATGAATGCATCATAAAAAAAGCACACATCCGATGGACGTGTGCTTCATTATGCTAAATTTTTTAACGAATTAGAAACGATAATTCAAGTTTAAGCCGTAAAGGTTGGCGCTGGATTTAGAACGATATTGCGCAACGACTTTTCTGCCCGCGAAGTTGGATTCTTCGGTAAATTGAATCTTTTTGCCGTGTAAGTGGGCGAAACCGGCATCAATAGAAAGATCCGGCGTAAATTTATACGTCGCACCGAAACTATACCAAGTTCTATCGGTATCCGGAATGGACGCGCTGGCGTGTTTTCCGGTGGCAGCAGCTTTGTCATAGGCGATCCCCGCACGAAGAGTTAAGGCATCGTTTAGCGCATAAGTCGCGCCGAATGCAATGCGCGAGTTAGCACGGTAATTTTCCTCTTTATAGAAGGCGTCCACACCGTCTTGATAAGTGCCACGCAACTCTTTGAAGCGATGCCAATCGGTGTATTTGTAGCTATAATGCAACGCCAATTTATCGGTGATTTGATGGAATCCTGAAAATTCCCAATAGCTTGGTAATTTCAAGGTTAATTCGCCGACGCCGGTCAATTGTCCACCCCGATGCGGTGCGGCGGCACGACTTAGTGCGTTATGATCTTTAAAGTCAATATCGATTGGCGAATGATAAGCCAAACCGAATCGATTACGCTCATTAATTTGATAGCTTAAACCCGCATTCCAACCGAATCCCCAAGCGTTTTTATCTTGCAAGTGAACCAATGGTGTACCCGCGGGAGCGCTCATCAGCGGCGCTAAAAATCCCGCTGTGCGCTCCACTTCGGCTTTTGCATAAACGGCGTTAATGCCCAAACCGGCGCTAAATTGTTCGGTTACGCGATAGGATCCGCTTAAATTCAGGTTTAACGCGGTTAAATCCGTTGTTCCGCCAAAAATGCCGGCGGCATAATTATCTTCATATTCGCTTTTTAAACCGAAGTTAACGTTCATTCCGCCACCGACGGCAAACTTATCGTTAATTGGCGAAATAAAATACATATTCGGTACAAATGAGCCGGGAACGACACTGCTCTTGTGCGCATCGGCTTTCAATGCGGTGCCCTGAAGCGCGATCTGACCTTCCATACGGATTTTTGAATCTACATAAACGCCGCCCGCAGAGAATTGATTAGCGTCGAATAAGCTCATTAAGGCCGGGTTGGTCGCGACCACCGCTGCATTATCCGCGATTGCCGCCTCACCGGCATACGCGCGACCCAAACCGGAAGACGATACTTCCGCTAATTGGAATGCCGCCGCATTTACGCCACCGGCAGCCAATAATATTGCTGTTGCAAATAAAGAACGGTGAAATTTTTTCATTGGAACCCTTTGTTATTTATACGAAAAATAAAAGAAGCGCGATTCTAAAACTCCATTAATTAGAGCGCAAATTCATTTTGTTATTTTATTAGAGTTCCGACCAGTCAATATTTTTGAAATATGCGGCGGATTTCAAACTTGTTTTTAAAAATGCTAAAATGGCGCCGATTTTTATTTCGAAATAAGGACAAATTATGAGCGTAAAATGCAAAGCGGAAGAATCGCTGACTTGTAGCTGCGTGGATGTTGGTACGATAATTGATGGTTCTGATTGTACGGTGAACGTGGATCAAACTTTCCCAAACCAAACGGACGCCGAACAAGCCTTTGCACGTTTAACCGAAAAAGCGCGCCGAACCGAAAGCGAGCCTTGTGAAATCAGTGGCGAAATCATTGCCGTTGAATGCGGTGCTCAATTGAAAGCACGTTTTACTTTTTGTTGCCAAGCCGAAGCGATGATTTTTGAATTGGCGAACCGCTAAAAAATTTCGCAAAAACAGAACTTAGGCCGCTTTCATGCGGTCTTTTTTATCGTATTTTCCATCTCGTATTTTTCCATCGCAAACGTTTGCCTAATCTGATACAATTCGCGCCAATTTTTATTCACTGACACAGGAAAACATTGTGAGCAAACAATCATTAAGTTACAAAGATGCCGGCGTAGATATCAACGCCGGCAACGAACTTGTCGAACGAATTAAACCGCATGTGAAACGTACCACGCGTCCCGAAGTCATCGGCGGCTTGGGCGGTTTCGGCGCCTTATGCGCTATTCCGAGTAAATATGAAGAGCCAATTTTGGTTTCCGGCACAGACGGCGTCGGCACCAAATTACGTTTGGCGATTGATTTGAAAAAACATGACGGCATCGGCGTGGATTTGGTCGCAATGTGCGTGAACGATTTAGTGGTACAGGGCGCTGAACCGTTGTTTTTCTTGGATTATTACGCTACCGGTAAATTAGATGTGGAGGTCGCATCCGACGTGGTTAAAAGCATCGCAGAGGGCTGTGTGCAATCGGGCTGTGCGTTGGTGGGCGGTGAAACGGCGGAGATGCCGGGGATGTACCACGAAGGCGATTATGATTTAGCCGGTTTCTGTGTCGGTGTGGTGGAAAAATCGGAAATTATTGACGGCAGTCAAGTGCGTAATGGCGACGCATTAATTGCATTGGGTTCCAGCGGACCGCATTCGAACGGGTATTCCTTAATTCGTAAAGTCATCGAGGTGTCCGGTGTCAATCCGGCGACTGCCGAATTAGACGGTAAACCGCTAAGCGAACAAGTGTTGGCGCCGACTAAAATTTATGTGAAATCCGTTTTATCCCTTATCAAAAAAGTGAACGTGCACGCCATCGCACACTTAACCGGCGGCGGTTTCTGGGAAAATATTCCGCGCGTGTTACCGAAAAACACCAAGGCCGTGATCGACGAAAAAAGTTGGGCGTGGCAACCGATTTTTAAATGGTTACAAGAGCAAGGCAATATTTCCACTCACGAAATGTACCGCACCTTTAATTGCGGCGTCGGCATGGTGATTGCGTTGCCACAAGATCAAGTAGAAATCGCATTGGCAATATTAAAGCAAGCGGGCGAAAAAGCTTGGCTTATCGGTCGTATTGAACAGGCCGCCGACGGCGAAGAACAAGTCGTTATTCAATAATCACTCCTCTTTTTTATAAGGCGAATGTAAGTTCGCCTTTCTTTTTTATTTTTTACCCTTCTTTGTTGCTTGCATATTTAAACGGATGTTCGTTAGCTGCCTGAATGACACTTAATAAGTGGAATCAAAACGCTTGGAATCGGGACTTTCAAATTCAATGCGGTGCTCCCGGCGAAGGTCACCGGCGATTCTAAGGGAAGTAATTATTTCTGGTGAGTTCTAAGGGTTTTCGTTAAAATCGGCGGGCTTATTTTATTTATACAGGAGAAACTATGAACTTTCCTAAAATTGCCGAACAAGTAATTGAAAAACTGGGCGGTAAAGGCAATATTGCCACGGCCGCTCACTGCGCAACGCGCTTACGTATGGTGTTAAATGACGAGAGCAAAGTCGACAAAGAAGGCATTGATACTATTGAAGGCGTGAAAGGTCAATTTTCCGTGGCGGGGCAATACCAAATTATTTTTGGTTCCGGCACAGTAAATAAAGTACATGAAGAACTCATCAAACAACTTGATATCGGTGATGTGAGCAAAGCGGAAGTGGCGGAAGCGGCAGCAAGTAATCAAGGCTTATTGCAACGCCTAGTAAAAGGGTTGGCAGATATTTTCGTCCCGATTATTCCGGCCATTGTGGCGGGCGGTTTGTTAATGGGGATCCATTCCATGCTTACTTCTGTCGGATTCTTCTGGGAGGAACATTCCGTCGTCACGAAATATCCGGCGATTTCAGATTTGGTCGAGTTCATCAACACTATCGCGAATGCGCCTTTTGTGTTTTTGCCGGTGTTGCTTGGTTTCTCCGCGACTCGCAAATTCGGCGGTAATCCGTTTCTCGGCGCCGCATTGGGAATGCTTTTGGTACATCCGGCATTAGCCGATGGTTGGAACTACGCAAAAACCTTAATGGAAGGCAACATTCAATACTGGAATGTATTTGGCCTTGAAATCGAAAAGGTCGGCTACCAAGGCACCGTCATCCCAACCATTATTTCCGCTTGGGTGCTGGCGAGCTTGGAAAAAACCTTCCGCAAATTCGTGCCGTCTTATTTAGATAACTTGGTCACACCGTTATTTTCGTTGTTTATTGCCGGTTTTTTGGCGTTTACCGTGATTGGTCCAATTGGTCGCGAAGCAGGTTCATTAATTGCAACGGGCTTGACTTGGTTATATGACAGCTTAGGTTTCGTGGGCGGCGCGATTTTCGGAACATTCTACGCGCCGATCGTAATTACCGGTATGCACCAAACTTTTATTGCGGTGGAAACCCAATTATTGGCTGAAATGGCACAAACCGGCGGAACTTTCATTTTCCCGATCGCGGCGATGTCTAATATCGCGCAAGGTGCAGCTTGTTTGGGCGTAGCGCTGGCGTTAAAAGATCCGAAAGTGCGCGGTTTGGCGGTGCCTTCCGGTATTTCTGCCTTACTCGGTATTACCGAGCCGGCAATGTTCGGGGTGAATTTACGTTATCGCCAAGCATTTTTTGCGGCGATGATCGGTTCGGGCTTGGCAAGTGCGTTTATCGCGTTCTTTAATGTTAAGGCTATTGCCTTAGGCGCGGCGGGCTTTCTCGGCGTACCATCCATCAAACCGGACAGTTTGGCAATGTACAGCATCGGTATGATGATTTCCTTTACTGTGGCGTTTGGCCTTTCTTTCGTGATGGTAAAACGTGCGAACGCAGAAGCGTAATCTCTTTTGCCGACAGCACCGCATTGGAAGCGCCTCCAATGCGGTGCTATTTTGAAGCAAGAGCGACGACAATAAAAAATGCGGTGAAATTAACTTCACCGCATTTTTTGTTAGGCAGAATGGCAGTTATGTTGATAGGCGTAAAGCGTATTGTTCATTAACATTGCGACCGTCATCGGACCGACCCCGCCCGGTACCGGCGTAATGTAAGCAGCTCGGCGCTCGGCGGCTTCAAGGCCGATATCGCCGACCAGTTTGCCGTCGATACGATTAATGCCGACATCAATCACCACAGCGCCTTGTTTCACCCATTCGCCCGGCACTAAATGCGGTTTACCGACCGCGACGACCAAAATATCTGCTTGGCGAACGTGGCTTTCTAAGTCTTTGGTGAAACGATGGGTTACCGTAACGGTTGCGCCCGCAAGCAATAATTCCAATGACATTGGGCGGCCGACGATATTGGACGCACCGACAATCACCGCGTGTTTGCCGTGCAAATCGATGCCTGTGGTTTCTAACAATTTCATTACGCCGTATGGTGTACAGGCGCGCAAGGTCGGAATACGCTGGCATAGGCGCCCGACATTGTAAGGATGAAAACCGTCCACATCTTTTTCCGGTTTGATGCGTTCAATCACTGCTTCAGAACGAATGTGTTTAGGCAACGGAAGTTGAACTAAAATACCATCGATAGTTTCATCGGCATTGAGTTCATCAATTAATGCAAGCAATGCGTGCTCTTCCATGGTTTCCGGCAAATCGTAAGATTTTGAAAAAATTCCCACTTCTTCACAGCTGCGGCGTTTGCTTGCTACGTAAACCTGGGAGGCGGGATCTGCTCCTACAAGAATGACGGCAAGCCCCGGAGCGCGTTTCCCTTCATTGCGATATTGGGTAATTTGCTGTGCGATTTCCGCTTTAATTTGCTTGGAAAGAGCGCTGCCGGAGATAATTTTTGCTGTCATTGGGAATCCTTAATGATGAAACGTAAACGTTTGCTATTCTAGCCGACAACATCGTTATTTACAAAAGCAAATCTAAAATTGAAATAATTTTAACCAGTCGATCGATAAAATAACAAAAATTCATTGACTGAAGGATAAACCGCACTATAATTGAGCGCGTTTGTCGGCGAGTAGCGCAGCTTGGTAGCGCAACTGGTTTGGGACCAGTGGGTCGTA
>NZ_DBHLAM010000018.1:0-3100 GCF_057314195.1 Rodentibacter sp.
TAAATGTCTTGGTGGGAATTTAGGGGATTTTGGGGAATTTTGCAAAGGTCTCATTCGGTGAAACTCAATATGAGCACCGCATTGAAGCCTTCTCTCCCAAGCGCTCAATGTTCAAGCTCTCAATGCGGCGCTGATAAGACTCTTCGGCACGCATTCCGGCGACCGGATATGCCTACAGCGTTGCCTTTTATAACTAAGCAATCTAATTCATAAATAAATCGTCTTGTTTTTTCCCTAAATCGGCTTTTATAATCGCCTCCGTTACAAACAATAGCTTATCAACAGGAGTTTTATTATGAAAAAATCCTTTTTTTTCACCACATTTTTAGCCGCAGGTCTTGCGCTTTCTACCATCGCTAACGCAGGCGAGATTACCGATCGCGTTGAAAAAACCAAAACCTTATTAGTCGGCACCGAAGGCACTTATGCGCCGTTCACTTTTCATGATAAAGACGGCAAATTAACCGGCTTCGATGTGGAAGTGATTCGCAAAGTTGCCGATAAATTAGGCTTAAAAGTTGAATTTAAAGAAACCCAGTGGGATGCAATGTACGCCGGTCTTAACGCAAAACGTTTTGACGTTATCGCCAACCAAACTAACCCGAGCCCGGAACGCTTAAAAAAATACAGCTTCACCACGCCTTATAACTATTCGGGCGGCGTAATCGTGACGAAAGCAAGCGACGATAGCATTAAATCTTTTGACGATTTGAAAGGTAAAAAAGCGGCACAATCCACCACCAGCAACTGGGGTAAAGACGCCAAAGCCGCCGGTGCGCAAATTTTAGTTGTTGACGGTTTGGCGCAAGGTTTGGAACTGGTTAAACAAGGCCGTGCGGAAGCCACAGTGAACGATAAATTAGCGGTGTTGGATTATTTCAAACAACATCCGAATGTCGGTTTAAAAATCGCTTATGACAGAGGCGATAAAATCCCGACCGCCTTTGCCTTTTT
The DNA here is from genome assembly GCF_057314195.1 of Rodentibacter sp. NCBI lineage: Bacteria > Pseudomonadati > Pseudomonadota > Gammaproteobacteria > Pasteurellales > Pasteurellaceae > Rodentibacter > Rodentibacter sp. Next base: position 955 of record NZ_DBHLAM010000018.1, read on the forward strand.
ACAAGGGGAAGACGAATTAATCGCTAAATTTAACCAAGCCCTCGAAGAGCTGCGCCAAGACGGCACATTAAAACAAATTTCCATCGAATGGTTCGGCGATGACATTACTCAATAATTGGTTAGCCGCGCTTCCATTTATGAACGCAGAACGGGCTGATTACGTGATCAGCTCGTTTTGGCCTATGCTGGAAGCCGCCGTTTTATATACACTGCCTTTGGCGGTGATTTCTTTTTTCTGCGGTTTATTGATTGCAGTGATTGTCGCGGTAATCCGCACGTTGCCGCATCCGAGCGCGCCGATAAAACTGCTACAAGCTTTGTGCCGAATCTATATTTCCATCATTCGCGGCACGCCGATGTTGGTGCAGATTTTTATTATTTTCTACGGCTTGCCGGAGGTGGGCATTACGCTGGAACCTTTCCCGACGGCGATTATTGCTTTTTCCATTAATATCGGTGCTTATGCCGCGGAAACCGTACGCGCCGCCATTTTGGCCATTCCGAAAGGGCAATGGGAAGCCTCTTATGCCATCGGCATGAATTATACTCAAGCCTTTCTTCGTACTGTTATGCCACAGGCCTTGCGCATTTCCGTGCCGTCGCTTTCCAATACTTTTATCAGCACGGTGAAAGACACTTCGTTGGCGTCTTTAGTATTAGTGACGGAACTATTCCGCGTGGCACAAAATATCACCGCGGTAAATTATGAATTTATTCTGATTTATAGCGAAGCGGCACTGATTTATTGGATTTTCTGCTTTATCCTATCGTTTGCACAAGATCGCTTAGAAGCGCGTCTTTCTCGTCATTTATAAGGGCCGATTATGTTGAAAGTCACGAATATTCAAAAAAGTTTTAACGGCAATCAGGTTCTTAAAGGCATTGATTTTGACATTAACAAAGGCGAAGTAGTCGCCATTCTCGGGCCGTCCGGTTCGGGAAAAACCACCTTTTTGCGTTGCTTAAATTTACTTGAACGCCCCGAACAAGGCGTGCTGGAGTTTAGCGACGGCAGCCTAAAAATCGATTTCAGCAAAAAAATCAGCAAAGCCGATGAATTGAAATTGCGTCGCCGCTCTTCTATGGTTTTCCAACAATATCACCTCTTCCCCCACAGAACCGCATTGGAGAACGTGATGGAGGGCATGGTGGTTGTGCAAAAACAACCGAAAGAACAGGCGCGAGAAAAAGCGCTGGCGTTGTTGGAAAAGGTGGGGCTAAAAGCCAAAGCGGCGCTTTATCCGTCACAACTTTCCGGCGGGCAACAACAGCGCGTCGGCATTGCGCGCGCCTTAGCGGTGCAACCGGATTTGATTTTGCTGGATGAACCGACCTCCGCATTGGATCCTGAGCTTGTCGGCGAAGTGTTACAGGCACTGAAATTATTGGTGCAAGAGGGCTGGACGATGATTATAGTGACCCATGAATTAAATTTTGCCAAAGACGTCGCGGATCGTGTGATTTTAATGGAAGACGGCAATATCGTGGAACAAAACAGCGCGACGCAATTCTTCGGTAACCCGCAAAAAGAACGCACCAAGCAGTTTTTGTTACAGGCAAAAATGCCGATTGAGCAAGATTATTGCATTTAACGAAAAACGCGATTTAGTGGCAAAATAAAAGTGCGGTCAACATTCTTCTTGTTGGCCGCACTTTTTGGCTTTTCAATTATTGTTAAAAGATTATTTTACGCGAGAGACGTATTCGCCGGAGCGGGTATCGACACGAATTACTTCGCCGATTTGCACGAATAACGGTACTTTCACCACAGCGCCGGTGCTCAAGGTTGCCGGTTTACCGCCGGTACCTGCGGTGTCGCCTTTCAAGCCCGGATCAGTATCGACGATTTCTAGTTCGACGAAGTTCGGCGGCGTTACGCTAATCGGTGCGCCATTCCATAAGGTCACGATACAATCCGCTTGGTCTAACAACCATTTTTCCGCATCGCCCACGGCTTTTGCATCGGCAGAATATTGTTCGAAAGTTTCCGGATGCATGAAATACCAGAATGCATCGTCTTTATAAGAATAGGTTAAGTTTAAATCCATCACATCAGCGGCTTCAACGGAAGTACCGGATTTGAAGTTCACATCCAATACTTTGCCGGAAATTAATTTACGAATACGGGTGCGGGTGAACGCTTGAC
>NZ_DBHLAM010000019.1:0-4011 GCF_057314195.1 Rodentibacter sp.
TCAGGATGAATACCTTGTTTCATAGAAAACCTCAAAATGAAGCCACGCCGCTATAGGAACTTTCTCCCCACACCGCGTGAGTGAATAATACGCCGTAATCGGCACCAAATAGGCCGCGAATTATACCGAAAAAACAAAGATAAACAAGCCCTCCGTTTTTCGTGTAAAATCTCCCGCATTTTTTTATTGCATCTTTCATTTATGTTAGCAAAATCCTCTCCCGACGCCCCTTTCGCCCGCGCCCTGTTAACTTGGTACGAACAATTCGGCCGCAAAAATTTGCCGTGGCAACAAAACAAAACCCTGTACGGCGTTTGGCTATCCGAAGTGATGCTGCAGCAAACTCAAGTGGCAACGGTCATCCCTTATTTTGAACGGTTTATCGCGACCTTCCCAAACAGCACCGCATTGGCCAACGCCCCGCTCGACGAAGTGCTGCATTTATGGACCGGCTTGGGCTATTACGCCCGCGCGCGCAATTTACATAAAGCGGCGCAAAAAGTGCGCGATGAATTCGGCGGCGAATTCCCCACCGCTTTTGAACAGGTCTGGGCGCTGCCCGGCGTTGGGCGTTCAACAGCCGGCGCAATTTTGTCTTCCGTATTAAATCAACCTTATCCAATTTTAGACGGCAACGTAAAACGCGTACTTTCCCGCTATTTCGCCGTTGAAGGCTGGCCGGGCGAAAAGAAAGTGGAAAACCGCTTATGGCAACTCAGCGCACAAGTCACGCCCACAGCGCATGTGGCTGATTTCAATCAAGCCATGATGGATATCGGCGCAACGCTTTGCACGCGCAGCAAACCGAAATGCGCCCTTTGCCTGTTATGTACCGATTGCCTCGCTCACCAAAATCAAAGTTGGGCACAATTCCCCGCTAAAAAACCGAAAAAAACCATGCCGGAAAAAGAAAGCTATTTTTTAATTTTGTCGAAAAACGGCAAAGTTTGGCTGCAACAGCGGGAAAATACCGGCTTATGGGGCGGACTTTTTTGCTTTCCGCAATTTACCGACAAAGCCGCATTGCTACATTTTCTCGCACAAGCAGGCGTTTCTCATTATCAACAATGGCCGAGTTTCCGCCACACCTTCAGCCATTTTCATTTAAATATTCACCCGATTTACGCGGAAGTCGAAAATAGCACCGCATTGGAACGGGCAAATACAGACTGGCGCAAAGTGATGGAAAACACAAAAGAATACACCTCGAGTCTATCCAGTACAGACAAATATTGGTATGATCCGCGCCACCCCGAATCGATCGGACTGGCACAGCCCGTAAAAAATTTATTAACGCAATTTGTAAGGAATTATTATGGCGAGAACAGTATTTTGTGAATATCTAAAAAAAGAAGCCGAAGGCTTAGATTTTCAACTTTATCCTGGCGAACTGGGCAAACGCATTTTTGATTCAATCAGCAAACAAGCCTGGGGCGAATGGATTAAAAAACAAACCATGCTGGTGAACGAGAAAAAACTCAACATGATGAATATGGAACATCGCAAATTGTTAGAACAAGAAATGGTGAATTTTTTATTCGAAGGCAAAGACGTACACATTGAAGGCTATGTTCCACCAACAAATTAATCGGCAGTAAAAAATGAAAAAATATTTATTATTAGCGGCGTTATTGCCGCTTTTATATGCCTGTAGCGACTCACTAAACCGCGGCATCGATTATGACGACGTATTCGCCAAAGATACCCAAGGTTTGGATATTCTCACCGGACAATTTTCCCACAATATCGACCGCATCTGGGGCGTCAACGAATTATTGGTGGCAAGCCGTAAAGATTACGTAAAATACACCGATTCATACTACACCCGCAGCCACGTCAGTTTCGACGAAGGCAATATCGTCATCGAAACACAAAAAGATCTCAACCGCCTACACAATGCCATCGTGCATACCTTATTAATGGGCTCCGACGCCAAAGGCATCGACTTATTCGCCGCCGGCGACGTACCAATAAGCTCCCGCCCATTCCTGTTAGGGCAAGTGGTGGATAACAACGGCCAACAAATCGCCAACCAGTTCATCGCGGGCAATTTCGCCACATACTTAATTCAAAACAAATTACAAACCCGCCGCCTACAAAATGGCAACACCGTACAATTTGTCGCCATCCCGATGATTGCCAACCACGTCGAAGTGCGCGCCCAAAAATATCTACCGCTAATTCGCAAAGCCGCCCAACGTTACGGCATCGACGAAAGCCTCATCCTCGGCATCATGCAAACGGAATCCAGCTTCAACCCATATGCGATTAGCTACGCCAACGCCATCGGCCTAATGCAAATCGTACCGCACACCGCCGGCCGCGACGTATTCGTCTTAAAAGGCAAAAGCGGACAACCGTCCACCGGCTACCTATACGACCCGGCCAACAACATCGATGCAGGTGTCTCCTATTTATGGATTTTGCAAAATCAATATCTAGACGGCATCAACAACCCAACGTCCAAACGCTTCGCCATGATCTCCGCTTACAACAGCGGCGCCGGCGCAGTGCTACGCGTGTTCGACAATGACAAAGACGCAGCGATTGAAAAAATCAACCGCCTATATCCCGAACAAGTGTACCGCATCCTCACCACCGCGCACCCATCATCACAAGCGCGAAATTACCTACTAAAAGTGGATCAAGCCCAGAAAAAATTCCGCGTCAGACGATAACCACACAAAAACACACCTCCCAACACCCCCGTGGGCACACCCCACGGGCCTCCTCCCCCCACACAAACCGCCCAAAAGCAAATTTAAAAACAAACAGCGCAACGAAGAAAGCCCGCTCCCCCCGTGTAAGCCGCCCTTATGGAGAGGGCATTTTTAGCTAAATTTGCTCTGTTTGAGCGCAGCGAGTTGCAAATTTAGCGTTAAGAAAATGCCCTCGGAATAAGGAATAGCGGCTTAGTCGGGTCGCCTTTCTTTTGGTTACTTTTCTTTGGCGAAGCAAAGAAAAGTAACAAAAAAAACCAACATCAATTAAACAATAAAAAAGCCCACCACCGTGAGCCTTATTCATTATCCATCCACCTTATCGCTAACCATTCAAATTCACAGAATAACTTATCATTATTCCCATTGATCCGCCTCAACTCCATAATATAAGGCTTAAGCGTCTTCCAATCCTTAATCACACTGCTTTTACTCATACGCTTATACACCGCCTCATCAAACAAATTTTCTTTAATTCCGACACAAATAAATTCAATAGAATTTAACACATCTAAAACCACAAAATTCTGCCGTTGTTCTTCATCATTTGTCTGAATATTCTTATCTAACTGACAAGCCAACGACGTAAAATTCACCCCACTATCACGCATTTTCACATAAGCCTGCCGCCGTTCCCGATAGTAAGCATTGCTGTTATTACTAATCAACAAATCAATTGTTGCCTTCTGCTTATGTTGTTTGCGCAATTCTTTTAATTGCGACCATGCAAAAAAGGCCAGGTAGCCTGTAAATAAACAGGTCCCCAGCCCCGCAAGAACATTAAAATCCAAATCCATCAGATTTCCCAGCCCTCATTTAATCTTAAACATTTCATATCTATCCTCCATCACGACCAAAATATCGTGGCGCCATTATAGATTTACAACCCACCCCACGCAATAAAAATATCCCACTCACCAAAACAAACCAAAGAAAAACCTCCCCCCACACAAACCGCCCATTTTTGTTAAAAATTTTTAGGAAGGTTACGCCAGCGACGCGTTCAGCAAAAACAATTTTTCGAAGAAAGCCCTCTCCCCCCCGTGTAAATCGCCCATTTTTTGGCTTCATTTTTAGGAAAGTAACGCCAGCGGAGCGAAGCGGAGACTGCTTACTTTCCGTTAAGAAAATGAAGCCAAAAAATGGACAAAACGCAACGCGTTTTGAACGTCGGCTCTGCCGACGGCCCCGAAGGGGTGAGCAAGTCAGCTGTGCTGAGTTGCGAATAAAAGCGATTTAGTCGGGTCGCCTTTCTTTTTGCTTACTTTTTCTTTGGCGAAGCAAAGAAAAA
>NZ_DBHLAM010000020.1:0-58510 GCF_057314195.1 Rodentibacter sp.
CCCGCAGGAGGAGCCAAATTCTAAAAAGCCGCTAAAGAAATTTAGCGGCTTTTTTCCATCTATAATTTACCCAATAATGACGTTATTTAGGGTTAATAATGAAAAGACTCTTTGCTAAATAACGATATGCCATTTTATGTAATATTTTCATCTAAAAAATGTATTGTACTTTTCTTGAAATCCTTCTTGTAATGGTGTTAAATCAACACATCTTATAGGGGTATAAAACGAACTACGTTTAGAAGGATTTTATGTGTCAATTGCTCGGTATGAATTGTAATACGCCGACAGATATCGTGTTTTCTTTTGAAGGCTTTCGTCGCCGTGCTGGTTTAACGGATTGTCATTCCGATGGTTTCGGTATCGCTTTTTTTGAAGGTCGCGGCGTGCGGATTTTTCGCGATAATCGTCCTGCTTCACTTTCACCTATCGCCGATTGTGTAAAACAATATAAAATTAAGTCACTCAACGTAATAGCTCATATTCGCAAAGCAACACAAGGCGCAGTCAATATTGAAAATACTCATCCGTTTATCCGTGAAATTTGGGGAGAAAACTGGGTATTCGCACATAATGGTAACTTAAAAGATTTACCGAATATGTCGGAAAGTTTTTGTCAACCGATCGGTTCAACAGATTCCGAGGCTGCATTTTGTTATATGGCGGAATTCTTAAAAAGCCGTTTTAAGAAAAAACCGACGGAAATGCAAATTTTTCAAGCGATTCAAGAAGTGAGTAAAGAACTTGCCGCTCATGGTACGTTTAATTTCATTTTGTCTAACGGCGAATGGATGATTGCTCACTGTTCTACTAATTTGCACTATCTGGTACGCAAAGCCCCTTTCGGTAAGGCGCACCGCATTGACGACGACGGCGTGATCGATTTCAATGATTATGCTAAGGATGGCGACAAAGTCACTATTATCACCACCTTTCCGCTCACCAAAGACGAACCTTGGACGAAAATGGAAAATGGCGGTTTTGTGTTCTTTAAAGAGGGCGATAAAATCGCAGAAGTGATTGGCGTCGCGAAAGAAATAATTGATGACGGTACCCTTGGCAATCGCAAGGCAGCTTAGTCAAGTGGCCTTTTCTTTTTGGCCAGTAGAAAGGGTCGTTTTAACAAAATTTCAGAACGATCCAAGATTTAAAAAACGGATTGAGTTTTTCTTCCGGCCTTAACTCAATTCAATCAAAACCGTTCTCCTCAAACCAACTCTCCAAAATCAAACACGCGGAAATGCTGTCCACTTTGCCTTTTTTTAATGCGCGAAAACCGCTGCGCTCAAAAATTTCGCTGCGGGCTTGAGTAGTGGTCAAGCGTTCATCTTGAAACGCCACTTTTATGCCGAAACGCCCGTTCAAACGATTGCCAAATTTGCGAGCGCGTAAGGTGAGCTCTTGTTCCGAGCCATCCATATTAAGCGGTAACCCCACAATGACGATCTTTGGTTTCCATTCTTTCAGACATTTTTCAATTTCGTTCCAATTTGGAATACCGTCTTGTGCTTTAAATGCAGGTAAGGCTTGTGCTGTGCAAGTAATATTTTGTCCGACGGCACAACCGATGCTTTTTGTGCCGAAATCGAAAGCCAATGCGGTGCTCATCAGCTATGTCCCACTTGCGCACAGGCAAAATTGTGCGAATTAATGCCGAGTAACTGGCTTGCCGCGAGATAGCGTTCTTCATAAGGCGCGTCGAACAAAATGCTTTCATCGGACGGTACTACTAACCATGTATTATCCATGATTTCTTGTTCCAACTGGCCCGCTCCCCAGCTCGAGCAGCCAAGCGCCACTAAATATTTTTCTGGTGCCTGCAGTGAACCGAACGTATCTACTACATCGGCGGAAGTAGTCAGCGAAAGTTCATCAGTAATTTTGTAACTATGCTGAAAATCGTTGGCGGTTTTCTTATGTACGATAAAACCGCGTTCCATATGCACCGGACCGCCGGCAACCACCATCGCATCATCAAAAGTGCGATCGTTTTTCATCATAAAATTAAGTTTAGAATACAGTTCAGCAATGCTTAAATCCGTCGGTTGATTAATTACGATGCCCATTGATCCTTGCTCATTATGCTCGCAAATAAAAACCACAGTGCGATGAAAATAATCATCTAAATGCGGCATTGCGATAAGAAATTGTCCTTGTAAATCCATCATTCGCCTAAGTCTCCAAAATAAATTTGTAATGCACTGATTGCCGCCAGCGAGGCGGTTTCCGTGCGTAACACACGCTTTCCTAATAATATTTCGACAAACCCCTGCCGTTCTGTTTGTGCAATTTCTTGTGGCGATAAACCACCTTCTGATCCAATTAACAAACGTACGCCTTCGGGCGGAATTTTCGGCAAGGTCTTAATGGAATATTGGGCGCGAGGATGTAAATTCAACTTCAGCGCACCGTCATTTTCTGCGCACCAATCTTGCAATTTCATTATAGGACGTATTTTCGGCACCGCATTGCGACCGCATTGTTCGCAAGCAGCGATAGCGATTTTTTGCCATTGTTGAATTTTTTTATCCATGCGTTCGGTTTCTAACTTCACACCGCAACGTTCTGACCACAATGGTGTAATCACATTTACGCCGAGTTCGACGGATTTCTGAACGGTAAATTCCATCCGATCACCGCGCGAAATCACTTGGCCTAAATGGATCTTCAAGTTTGATTCTTTGTCGACGAATTCACGCCCTAAAATTTCTGCTTTCACAATTTTTTTGCCTGCTTCCGTAATGCGTGCCGGATAAATGTGATTACTGCCGTCAAAAAGCTCGATTTGTTCGCCTTCGCTCATACGCAGTACACGCCCAACATGGTTTGCAGCGTCATCGGAAAGTCGGCATTGGGTTTGATTTTCAAGTGATTCAGGGTGATAAATTCGAGGTATACGCATAATCTGTTTTGTCTTCATTTAAAGTAGGCTAACAAAATCCAAGGGATTTTGACGGCCGATTTGACCAATAATAGCGACATCGTAAGTAATCGCGAAATTATGTAGCAGTTGCACAACGCTAAAATTACCCTTGCAAAATAGCACCGCATTGGAGCTGCTTTCAATGCGGTGCTGTCGTTTGATGTAAACTCATGCTTAATTCAAATGGTTTTGTGCATTGCTACATAATTACGAGTAATCGTGCAGGTGATTACGCTTAATTTTTGATAGTTTTTATTTAGGCGCGTAAGCCGACGCCTTTTTCGATTAAGACGTAAGCGAGCCAATATAAGCCGATCACTAGCGAACTTAAGACGAGAAACGAACAGTAAATCGGCACGTCGCTGATACCTAAAAAGCCGTAACGAAAGCCGCTAATCATATAAACAATTGGGTTAAATTTCGATACTGACTGCCAAAAATCCGGCAATAGCGAAATCGAATAAAACACGCCGCCTAGGTAAGTGAGCGGAGTGAGTACGAAAGTCGGGATAAGCCCCACATCGTCGAAGTTTTTTGCAAAAATTGCGTTAATTAATCCGCCAAGTGAAAAAGTCATTGTGGTGAGAAACAACGTACTAAAGATCATCCACCAAGAATGAACGTTCAATGTAATGAAAAATAGCGTTACCAATGTCACTAAAGTGGCGGACAATACGCCCCGTAAGACGCTGCCGGTGATATAGCCGCAAATGATGTTATGGCTTGAAAGCGGCGATACTAATAATTCCTCATAAGTCTTATTGAATTTACTCAAGAAAAAAGATGATGCGGTGTTGACGTAAGATGCACTGATCGCCGTCATCATCATTAATCCTGGCGCGATAAACCGCATATAGCTTACGCCCTGCATATCGCCGATACGAGCACCGATAAGTTGCCCGAAAATCAAGAAGTAAAGTGTAGTAGTGATCACAGGTGGCACCAGAGTTTGCTTCCAAATGCGAATCACGCGTTTGGATTCTTTCATGGCCAATGTGAGGAATCCGATTAAATTCATATTAATTTGCTATTCTAAGGAAAAGTTCTTCCAGACGATTGGATTTATTTCGCATACTCAACACTTCTATATTTTGTGCGGTGAGTTGCGTGAATAAGTTGGTGAGCCCTTGCGAGCGTTTGACTTCCACTTCAAGCGTGTTTTCATCCAGCCATTGGTACGGGTAATTGTCGATATGAAATTCGGTATTTCGTGCGATATTTTGCAAATCTAGCATAAAAACTTCCGTTTCCAGCTTTGCCAATAATGCTTTCATTGAGGTGTTTTCGATTAATTTCCCCTGTCGAATAATACCGATATTGCGGCAGAGATTTTCCGCTTCCTCAAGATAATGGGTGGTTAAAATGATCGTAGTGCCTTGTGCGTTAAGTTCACGTAAAAAATTCCACAAAGATCGGCGTAATTCGATATCCACGCCGGCGGTCGGTTCGTCTAGAATCAACAACTTAGGGTCATGCATTAATGCGCGGGCGATCATTACTCGGCGTTTCATTCCGCCGGAAAGCTCGCGGATAAGATGGGTACGTTTTTTCCACAAATCGAGTTTTTGTAACCATATTTCTGCACGTTGGTGGGCTTCTTTCAACGGAACGCCGTAAAAACCCGCTTGTTGAGTGAGCACATCAATGACTTTTTCAAATTGGTTGAAGTTAAACTCTTGCGGTACTAAGCCGATTTGTTGTTTTAGTCGGGCTTTTTGCGTGTCTAAATCATAGCCGAACACTTTCACCGAACCGGAGGTTTTGTTCACCAATGAGCTGACAATGCCGATAATGGTCGATTTTCCGGCGCCGTTGTGGCCAAGTAAAGCATAAAAATCCCCTTGTTCAACGGTAAGATCAATGCCTTTTACTGCCTGGATACCGGTACTATAAGTTTTGATGAGATTTTTGATTTCAAGCGCGTGCATAAATGGGTTAATAAGAAAATTAAGGACATATCGTTGATATTCTTTACGATATTTTAATTTCAGGCCACTTAAAACAATATTGATTGCAATCGTATCTTGGGCGATGGAATTAATCGGAAAGATTTTGCGGTAAACGTTCTAGAATCGAATGCCAATAGGTTGCCGAACGCGCATTATGTTTACGAATGCATTCCACCACCGCATTGGCGTTGCCTGTTTGACAAATTTGTTGCATTTCCAGATAGAATTGTCTGGCTAATTCGCGGTGTTTTTGCTCTTTGAAAAATAATAAACCGATACGTTGATAAACCCCTTGCAGGCTATTGAAAATTAAGCGGTAAAAGGGTTTATTGGCGACTACGGTAAATTGACGAAACAGACGATAATCAAATTCGGTGTAATCTTTCGCCGTATTTTTCAGTTCGTTTAAATCATGAAATAACATTGCCGATTGCTGAGGCGAATTTTTTACTGCTTCATAAATATAGGATTCCGACATTTTGCTGCGTAACGACAACATGTTGTCAATAATCAGCGGTGCGGAATTTTGATCGAGCGTAATTAAGGTTTCAATAATACTCGGGCTTGCTGTATCCCAAATATTATTTATTTTTGTCGGTTTACCGTGTTGAATCGTCAACCAACCGTCGCGTGCTAAACGCTGTAATACTTCACGCAAGGTGGTTCGAGTCACTCCGATTTTATCGGCAAGATCACGCTCAGAAGGTAAATGAGTACCTGCCGGAAACACATTATCCCAAATACTTTTAACGATATATTCTTCGGCCAGTGCGGCAGGACTTTGTGCTTTTAAAATGGTACTTTCCATATTATTCATAATAAAAAATAACGAATAAACCGTAGCGAGAAGGTCTAACAAGATCAAAAAAGAGCGATTTATATAGTAAATCTTTATCTTCGGTATTATCCTTTAAAGCTCTCTATATTACAATGAGAGCACAATAAAAAAACAGGAGTAACTTATGACTTACACACAAGCATTTATGAAAAACTTTCTTGGCGCGAGCCCGGATTGGTATAAACTTGCGATCGTGTCTTTTCTGATTATTAACCCTATTATTTTCTTTTTTGTAAGTCCCTTTCTGGCCGGTTGGCTTTTGGTCGCCGAATTCATTTTCACCCTTGCCATGGCATTAAAATGCTATCCGTTACAACCGGGCGGTTTACTTGCAGTTGAAGCCATCGTTATTGATATGACAAGCCCTACGCACGTGAAAGCGGAAATTATGGCGAATTTTGAAGTAATTCTGCTTTTAATGTTTATGGTGGCGGGAATTTTCTTTATGAAGCAACTGTTACTTTTCGTGTTCACCAAATTGCTCGTTAAAATTCGTTCAAAAATTGCGCTTTCTTTGGCATTTTGTTTCAGCGCGGCGTTTTTATCGGCGTTTCTTGACGCATTAACTGTGGTTGCAGTTATTATCAGCGTGGCGATGGGCTTTTACGGCGTGTATCACAAAGTGGCGTCCGGTCACACATTAAAAGATGCGGTAGATATTGCCGATGATAATAAAATCGGTAATAACCATGAAACCCTTGAAAAATTCCGGGCTTTCTTACGCAGCTTAATGATGCATGCCGGTGTGGGCACCGCATTGGGTGGTGTGATGACGATGGTTGGCGAACCGCAAAACTTAATTATCGCCGAGCAAGCTAAATGGAATTTCATCGAGTTCTTTTTCCGTATGGCACCGGTGACGATTCCTGTATTTATTTGTGGTTTGCTGACTTGTTACTTAACCGAAAAATTTAAAATTTTCGGTTATGGCGAAGAATTACCTGAAGACGTTTGGAAAATCCTGGCAGATTTAGACCACGCCAATTCCGCCAAAATGTCTAAACAAGACAAGCTTAAATTAGGCATTCAAATATTAATTGCGGTTTGGTTGATTTTAGGCTTGGCCTTCCACTTAGCCGCCGTCGGCTTAATCGGTTTAAGCGTTATTATTCTGGCCACCGCATTCACTGGCGTAACAGATGAACATACCATCGGTAAAGCTTTCCAGGAATCCTTGCCGTTCACCGCATTACTTGTGGTGTTTTTTACGGTAGTGGCAGTTATTATCGACCAAAAGTTATTTGCGCCGATTATTCATTATGTCTTATCCGCCAGTGAAAGCACACAGCTCGTGTTATTCTATATATTTAACGGTTTGTTATCAGCCATTTCCGATAACGTATTCGTGGCGACGGTTTACATTAACGAAGCCAAAAACGCATTAACCAACGGCGTAATTGCACCGCATCAATTCGAATTGCTTTCCGTTGCCATCAATACCGGTACAAATTTGCCGTCCGTGGCGACTCCAAACGGCCAAGCGGCGTTCTTGTTCTTGCTGACTTCTTCCCTTGCACCGTTAATCCGCCTTTCTTACGGTAGAATGGTTTATATGGCCTTACCTTACACGCTTGTATTATCTTTGGTCGGTTTATTTGCCATCGAATTTATTTTACCGTCGGTTACCGTTTGGTTTGCGAATTTAGGCCTAATTTTGCCGATCTAAGGAGAAAAAATGCTCGCATTATTTAAACAATTTTCAGAAAAACGTTCCGCTTGGTTTTTACTGGCATGTTCAAGTTTAGCGCTAGAATTAACCGCGCTTTATTTCCAATACGGCATGGGCTTGCAACCTTGCGTGCTCTGTGTGTACGAACGTTTAGCCGTAGCCGGTTTATTTATTGCGGGCATTATCGGTATTTTTGCGCCAAGTGCTCTTTTTATGCGCTTAATCGCGTTGCTACTTGCGTTATTTAGCGCAGTAAAAGGGGTGCTTATTAGTGTTCGCCATCTTGATTTACAAATGAATCCGGCGCCATGGAAGCAATGCGAAGTTGTTCCGGACTTTCCGGAAATGATGCCGCTGCACAAATGGCTTCCGAGTATTTTCGGTCCTACAGGCAGTTGTAACGACAGTCAATGGTCGTTGTTTGGTATTAGTATGGTGCAATGGTTGGTATTTATTTTTGCGGTGTATGTGATGGTATTGACGCTGATGTTTATTGCACAGATTAAAAAAAGCCAAAAACAGCGAAGATTATTTCACTAAAATAACAAGAAATTTAGCCAATAATATTTACAAATATGCTGTTTCGTATTGCGTTCGGCGTTATTATCGCAGTGTCAAAACAACACCGCATTGGAAGCAGTGAATTAGCTAAGCGGTAAAATCGACTGTTTCGGCGAATTCTTGAAGAGGACGACCTAGCTAGAAATCGTCCCTTGTTAATTTTCGTCTACATCAACGGCTAAGCCATGTAAATTAATATTGAGTTTACGGCTTAAACCAAATAACGCTCGCCATTCTTCCTGTTTTCCCTTCTCTTCGATAAGAAAAAAACAATTCTTTTTCATTGACGGTGCAGTGATGGCCACCAAAGATTCTGCGGATGCCGAGTTTATTGAGGCGTTGTTCGGCGATTTGGTATAGGTTGCCTAGATATTTGCCTTCTTGTGTCGGGTCAGGCTTGAATGCGGTGCTGGCTGAGAGATCGAACGCCGCAAACTGTTCGACGACATTGCGTTCCACTTGGAATGCGGTCGGTCCTATAGCAGGGCCGAGCCAGGCAATAATATCTTGTGTTGGAGCTCGGAAGCATTTCACCGTTTCTTCCAATATGCCGTCGCATAATCCTCGCCAGCCTGCATGAGCAGCAGCGACTTCGGTGCCTTGTTTATTGGTGAAAAGCACCGGCAGGCAATCGGCGCTCATTACAACGCAAACTTGGTTTGGTTGATTGGTATACGTCGCATCGGCTGCCAAATTGTTGCCGAAATAGGGCAGTTGAATTACACGCGTGCTGTGAGTTTGAGTTAAAAATAGTGGTGTTTGTGGGAGATTGAATTTTTCTACTAGCAAAGCGCGATTGGTTTTTACCGCATTTCCTTCATCGCCTACGTGATCGCCGAGATTGAAACTGTCGAATGGCACCGCACTGACACCGCCTACGCGCGTGGTGGTGAAGGCTTGGATATTGGGTGGCGCCGGCCAATTTGGAAAAACTGCGCGCATATTAATAATCCAATTCGCTTTTGTGTTTGATATAGTCGGTTTTTAATGCGTTCAGCAATTCGACAAAATCCTCCGGCAACGGCGCGTACCATTCCATCATTTCTCCGCTGATGGGGTGCGCTAAACGCAACATTACGGCATGTAGCGCTTGGCGTTTGAAATTGCGCAATACTTCCATAAATTGCTCATCGGCATTTTTCGGCGGGCGCGGGCGTCCACCGTAAGTTTGGTCGCCTAATAAGGGATGGGCAATATGCGCCATATGTACACGAATTTGATGGGTTCGACCGGTTTCTAAACGTAGGCGTAAACGTGTGTAGTTGCGGTAATTTTCCATAATGCGATAGTGAGTGATCGCTGGTTTACCCATCGGATGTACCGCCATCAGTGTACGTTTGGTAGGATGGCGCGCCATCGGTTGCTCTACTGTGCCGCCTTTCGTCATAATGCCGGATGCCACAGCTTCGTATTCGCGGGTGATTTTGCGTTTTTGCAGTTCGCGCACTAATTTTGTTTGTGCCGGAATAGTTTTCGCTACCACCATTAAACCGGTGGTGTCCTTGTCTAAGCGATGCACGATGCCTGCACGTGGAACTTCCGCGATTGGCGGATAATGATAGAGCAAGGCATTTAGTACGGTGCCGGTTGGGTTGCCGGCGCCTGGATGTACCACCAGATCTTTCGGTTTATTAATGACTAAAATATCGTCGTCTTCGTAAACGATATTGAGCGGAATATTTTCAGGTGCAAAACGCGTTTCATCTTCTACTTCTACAGTGATTTCGATTTGTTCCTCGCCGAGGACTTTTTCGCGCGGTAGATTAGCAACGCGCCCATTTATTTTCACAAGTTCCGCTTCAATCCAGGTTTTTAGACGCGAACGGGAATATTCGGGGAACAACTCGGCGAGAGTTTGGTCTAATCGTTGCCCTATTTGTCCGGGCTGAACTTCAGCAGAAAGGGTAATTTGCGGCATAAAATCTATCTCAATAACTTGAAAAAGTTGGCTTATTTTCCAATGTTCTATAAAATGGCGGCCAATTGTATCTTATTTATTAGTTTTCGTAAAAATTAAGGAAAAAACAATGCGTAAAATAAAATCTTTGGTGGTGTTTGCGATGGCTGTGTTTATTGTCGGATGTTCAAGCGCCAATAAAAGTGTGGAAGATTCTTCGGTGGAGGAACTTTATAACAAAGGCGCAAACGCATTGCAAGAAGGAGGATATTCGGAAGCGATTCGTTATTTGAATGCGGCTACGGAGCGTTTCCCTGGCAGTACTTATCAAGAGCAAGCGATGCTAGACTTAATTTATGCGAATTATAAATCGCAAGATTACACGGCGGTATTAGTGACTGTCGATAAATTTTTAAATCAATTTCCGCAAAGTCCAAACCGTGATTATGCGGTATATATGGCGGGTTTAACGAATTCGGCGACAGCGGATAATCCGATTCAAGATTTCTTCGGTATCGATCGCGCAACCCGTGAGACTAGCTCGCTGAAGACCGCATTCGCGAATTTCCAAAGTCTTGTACGAGCCTTCCCAAATAGTCCGTATTCGCAAGACGCGCTAGCGCGTATGGCTTATATCAAAGATTCTTTAGCACGTCATGAATTAGATATTGCAAAGTTTTATGCCAAACGTAATGCAGACGTTGCTGTGGCAAACCGCGTAGTAGGAATGCTGCAACAATATCCCGATGCGCAAGCCACTTATGAAGGTTTATTCTTAATGCGTGACGCTTACCAAAAAATGGGTTTAGAAACGCTTGCAAAGCAAACTCAACAAATTATTGACGCGAACAAAGACAAACAGTTCGGTAACGTTAAGAAACCGACAGAACCGGAACTTGTCGTACCGACAGCGAAATAAAAGCAGAAAGAACCCCGATGTATATCGGGGTTTTTCTTTAACAGCAAATATCTTGTACCACGAATTGTAATTCGTGGCGTGCAAATAATTTTTGTTTGTGGTGTTTTAGACGTCTTAAACGCAAATTGCGTGATGATGAAATATCGCGTGATTTCATTTTCTTTAAAAAAGTTTTACGTTTTAACATTTTTACCTACTATTTGAACCCTGTTCTTATCAAGGATAATGAAACAATAACTGATTAAGCGATTACTCGGAATTTTCGGTAAGTTTTTGCAAACCGAAATGACGGTAAGTTTGCGAAGTTGCAATGCGTCCTCTCGGTGTACGCTGTAAAAAACCTTGTTGGATGAGATAAGGCTCCAACACATCTTCAATAGTATCGCGTTCTTCACCGATTGCCGCTGCAAGATTATCCAGCCCTACCGGTCCGCCATCAAAGCGTTCAAGCAGCGCGGTCAGTAATTTTCGGTCTAAATAATCAAACCCTGCATCATCCACATCTAGCATCAAAAGCGCTTGTTTGGATAGAGCATATGAAATAATTCCATTATTTTTTACATCCGCATAATCACGGACGCGACGCAGTAAGCGATTAGCAATGCGCGGTGTACCGCGAGAACGACGCGCAATTTCAAATGCCGCTTGAGGTTCTAATTGCAGATTTAAACAGGCTGCACTTCTCGCCACAATAGAGGTTAAATCTTCTTCGGAGTAAAATTCTAAGCGCTGTACGATACCGAAACGATCACGTAGCGGTGAGGTTAACGAGCCGGCTCGTGTCGTTGCACCGACAAGAGTGAACGGTGGCAAATCTAATTTAATGGAGCGTGCGGCCGGCCCTTCGCCGATCATAATATCCAGCTGATAATCCTCCATCGCCGGATAAAGCACTTCTTCAATTGCCGGCGAAAGGCGGTGAATTTCATCAATAAACAATACATCGTGTGGCTCAAGATTAGTTAACATCGCCGCCAAATCGCCCGCTTTTTCCAATACAGGCCCGGATGTGGTGCGAATATTTACGCCCATTTCATTAGCAACAATATTCGCCAACGTCGTTTTCCCTAATCCCGGCGGGCCGAAAATTAACAAATGATCCAACGCGTCTTGACGCAATTTTGCTGCTTTAATGAAAATCTCCATTTGTTCGCACACCTGTGGCTGCCCTACATAATCTGCCAATAATTTCGGGCGAATAGCGCGATCAATTACGTCTTCATCAAGCTTCGCTTGACCGCTAATAATTCTGTCTACTTCAATCATTAAGCTACCCTATTACAAAGCCGTTTTTAAGGCTTCGCGAATTAATTGCTCACGGCTTAATTCCGGTTTCGTCACACATTTTACCATTTTTTCCGCCTCCGTCGGTTTATAACCGAGCGCGATTAATGCGGCTACTGCTTCTTCGGCTGCGCTTTCCGAATGCGGTGCTGTCAGCGATGTTGAAATATGGCTGTTTTCCACGAAGAAATCGTTTTGTATCAAGCCTTTAAATTTGCCTTTTAATTCTACTAATAAGCGTTCTGCCGTTTTCTTGCCTACTCCGGGAATTTTAATTAATTTCGACAATTCTTCGTGTTCAATCGCATAAGTGAATTGTTCCACCGACATGGCAGACAAAATTGCTAACGCCAGTTTTGGTCCAACGCCGTTGGTTTTGATCAGTTCGCGGAATAAAGTGCGGTCGGTTTTTTGCGCAAACCCAAACAGCAAATGGGCATCTTCACGCACTACAAGATGAGTAAATAAAGTGGTTTCTTGCCCAGTTTCAGGCAGATTATAGAAACTCGTCATTGGCAATAGTAGCTCATAGCCCACGCCTTGTACGTCGAGTAAAATTTCAGGAGGGAGTTTTTCTAACAGAATGCCTTTTAAACGGCCAATCATAATCGATCCATAAGCAAAAATTTTTGCATAGAATAAAATAAAACTGGACGAACATCCAGTTAAATTTTTAAACGGAAGCGACCTCGACTGTATCGAGTTTGCAAAAGTGTAGCCGATTTTTCCTGTGTTTTATGTTGACTTGCCGCACCGGCAACGTGAAAAGAATGTTGTATGGAATGGGCGTGGGTAATGGCGATTGCCAAGGCATCGGCTGCGTCGACTTGCGGCTTGTCGGAGAGTTTAAGAATGCGGGTGACCATTTCCTGTACCTGAACTTTATCTGCTGAACCGATACCGACTACAGTTTGCTTCACCAAGCGCGCCGCATATTCGAACACCGGTAAATCATGATTCACCGCCGCGACTATCGCCGTACCACGCGCTTGTCCCAACTTTAATGCTGAGTCGGCATTTTTTGCCATGAAAACCTGCTCAATGGCAAACATATTCGGTTGAAATTGCGTAATAATTTCTGTTACGCCTGCATAAATTCGTTTTAAGCGGGTCGGCAAATCTTCTACTTGGGTGCGAATTGTGCCACTACCAAGATATTCCAACTGCCGTCTATTCTGCTGAATCACACCATAACCGGTCACACGGGAACCGGGGTCAATGCCTAAAATAATGTTCATGGTTTTAAATAAAAATGGGTAGCTTTCCTACCCATTTATTAGATAATTACAGTTGTGCAGCGACTTCATCGCTAATTTCACCGTTGTGATAGACATTTTGCACGTCATCACAGTCTTCCAACATATCAATTAAACGAAGCAGTTTCGGTGCGGTTTCAAGATCAAGATCCACAGTAGTTGACGGAATCATCGTTACTTCCGCTTCTTGCACTTTAAATCCCGCAGCTTCAATGCCATCGCGTACGGAACCTAATTCTTCCCACGCGGTATAAATTTCAAAAGAGCCATCATCTTGCGGTTGAACATCATCTGCTCCGGCTTCAATTGCAGCTTCCATTAGCGCGTTTTCATCCGCCTGGTTTACTAAAATCAACCCTTTTTTGCTGAATAAATAACCGACAGAACCTTCTGTTCCTAAGTTACCGCCACATTTAGTGAAACTCGGGCGTACTTGGGAAATAGTACGGTTGGCATTATCGCTTAAGCATTCCACCATTACTGCCGTGCCGCCTGGGCCGTAACCTTCATAGATTTTGGTTTCCATATTG
Source organism: Rodentibacter sp. (assembly GCF_057314195.1). Taxonomy (NCBI): domain Bacteria; kingdom Pseudomonadati; phylum Pseudomonadota; class Gammaproteobacteria; order Pasteurellales; family Pasteurellaceae; genus Rodentibacter; species Rodentibacter sp. The sequence goes on from NZ_DBHLAM010000020.1 coordinate 13,827, forward strand.
GTGTCATCGCCGCCGCCCACACCGCGCTCAATAGCACGATTGATCGTATCGCGGGTCATATTGTTGCTTAAGGCTTTATCCACCGCCGCACGTAAACGTGGGTTAGAACCGACATCGCCGCCACCAATTTTTGCTGCGGTCACTAATTCGCGAATTAATTTAGTAAAAATTTTGCCGCGTTGCGCATCTTGCGCTGCTTTGCGGTGTTTAATATTTGCCCACTTACTATGGCCTGCCATATTGTTTCCTTCTATTTTGTTAAATCGAGTAAATATTTTCTTATCGCTTCTGCGTTATTTGGGGATTTCGTGATTTTAATTGCTTGTGTTGGCGAAACCCATTGAAAAGCGAGATGTTCGGTTAACTCAGGAATAAATTCCTGTTCTACCGGCAACAGAAACCAATGCTCTCGGCAATGGGTCACATTCGGTGCGTATTTATAGCGGAAATGCGGAAAAATTTCAAATTCTACGCTTTTATTACAATCAAAAAGTTCGGTCGAATTTTCCGAAATTTTTAACCGCACTTCTTCCCAAACTTCACGCATTGCAGTTTCTTTTGGTGTCTCACCGGGTTCAAGGGAACCGGTGACCGATTGCCAAAAATCGGTATCATCACGGCGTTGAAGCATCAAAACTCTACCGCTATTTTGAGCATAAATAACGACCAGTACAGATTGATTATTTTTATATTTCACCCAGATACCTACTTTATTTAGGAAATTTTTCGCTAATAAAATGCTATAAAAAACAACCGCACTTTGAAAATGGATCTCAAAGTGCGGTCGATTTAGGTGACGTTTTTAGCTTAACCAACCTGCTTGTTGCGCAATAAATAAGGCAGCAAATGCGGTTAAATAGAATAAGCCAATAAAGGATAACCACAATAATCCGCCTTTCACGCTGTGTTTGGCTTTTATAGTTAAGGATAAATTTAACCAAGCGAAAACTGGTGCGGAAACAAAGGAAGCGATCATCGCGAATTTTAACATCGGGCCAACGGCGTTATTAAAGTAGAAAATAATTGCCAAACCGGATAATGCCGCCAAAACCATCGCGATATTTAAGGTTCTCACCGAACTCTCGTGTTTGCCGAGCAATAAACGCAAGGATTCAACGTTGGTACGGGAATAGCCGTCGATAACGGTAATTGTGGTGCCAAACATACACATAAATGCAATCACGGCAATCAGTAAGCGTGCCCATTCACCAATCGTGCTGGCATACATATTGATAAGTTGTGCAATATATTTACCGCCCACCATTTCCACGGTTTCAGGTGAACCAAATTGTACCAAAGCACCAAGCGCTAAGAACACAACTGCTAAAATAGCCGTGCCGATGTACCCTACGTTAAAGTCAAACAATCCGTCCTGATAGGAAACTTTGGTCAAGCGACGTTTTGCCACCACCCACATGGAGTTAATGGCAGAAATTTCAATTGGTGCCGGCATCCAACCCATTAATGCTACCAAAAATGCTAAATTTGCTAATTCCCATGGCGAAGGCGCAACAAAATCTGCTGGTGCGACACCTTGCATGCCGTTACGCATGAGGGCAACCACCACGGCGCTGACTGTTGTAATGGTTAAGGCGATCATGATGATTTTAGATAAGCTGTCCAGCAGGCGATATTTGCCTAACAATAAAATTCCGGTAGTTACAAGAATCACCAATGAACTCAATACTGGCATAGGCAATGGAATCGGAGTGATGAAGGTTAAAATTGCTGCGGTTAATAAACCGACCGCCGCTGTGTTAATTACGGTTGCAAAAATGTTCAGAATCAGAAATAACCACAAATAGAATTTACCTTTTTGGCGATACCCTTCCAGCAAGGTATTACCGGTATCAAGGGTGTATTGCACGCCAAAACGGAAGAAAGGATATTTAAATAAATTGGCAAGAATAACAATGCTCACCAACTCCCAACCGTAAATCGCGCCCGCTTGGGTGGAAGCGATAATATGTGAGCCGCCGACGGCAGCGGATGCCATCACAATTCCCGGCCCTAAGGCGGCAAATTTACTTGCCCAGGTGGATTTTTCTACTGGATTTGAAACTTCACTCATAAAATTTTCTCTTATAAATTAACTAGGAAACAGAGGCTGCTATTTATAATAGAATTTTATTCTTGAGTAAAGGAGGTAAGATTCCTTTCTCTGAGGAACTATAAAGATAAAAAACTAATAATTTATTATTTTTAGAATATAATTTTAAAACTTCGCTGAGTAATAAGTAAACGTGCCAAGAAAATGATAGGTTTTAGTAAATAAAATTTTTTAGACTGAAAAAATTACGGTGTAAAATTTTAGCGCAGAACATTATTTTCTCATTTTCTTTCGTAGTAAATTAAATGAGTACGGTTTGTTCTTCCTATTTTCTTGCACCATTTTGCTTTTATTGAATAGGACAATATTTCCCCATAAAAAATCTGCATCCAATAAGTTGATTGTGATTTCAACTTATTGGATGCAGATAAAGTACATATTTTTATGGGATTTTATTAAAATTCTTTTAGAAAAAGAATTAATTTAACCAGAAGAAGTAGCCTACTGTGGCAATAACGAGCACGCAGACAATATTTAATACGAAGCCAGCACGAACCATTTCTTTTTGTTCCACACAGCCTGTTCCGAATACAATGGCATTTGGCGGAGTTGCTACAGGTAACATGAAGGCACAGGAAGCGCCTAAACCGATAATTAGGGCTAAACCGATTTCTGGAATGCCTAAAGATTGCGCAATAGAAATAAAGATTGGTACCAATAATGCAGCACTCGCTGTGTTGGACGTAAATTCGGTTAAGAAAATGATAAAGGTTGCTACTAATAAACCGATTAAGTAGTAATGCTGGTCTTGCACTAAGAAAACGATGCCGTCAGCAAGAATTTTGCTAGCGCCGGAATCTTTTAACACCGCACTTAACGTTAAACCGCCGCCGAATAACATTAATACACCCCAATCAGTATTCTCTTGAATTTGTTTCCAGTTAGCGACACCGGTTGAGCAGATAATAATTGCGGCAAGTAATGCGACTACGCTATCAAAGCTGGCTATATTTTTTTGTAATCCCAATAAACCGGAAATTAAGGGATTAATTTGTCCACTGAAAATCCAACAAAGTGCAATAAAACCAAAAATTACAAGGGTTAGAATACGTTGTTGATTCATTTCGATTTTTTCAAAAGATTGTTCAAACTTCATATTTAATTTAGGTTTGAACACAATCCAAAGTGTGCCGATCATTAATGGCATCAAAATGATCATAATAGGTAGTCCGTACCATAACCAATCGGAGAATGTAAGGTGCAAATTACTTGCTACAATAGCATTTGGCGGGCTACCAACGAGTGTTCCCATACCGCCGATACTCGCACTATAGGCAATCCCCAATAATACGAAGACGTAAGTATTATGTTCTTTTTCGCGATCCATTCGGCTTAAAATTCCCATTGCGAGTGGCAACATCATGGCTGCGGTGGCAGTATTACTCATCCACATGGAAAGGAAAGCGGTAATTAGGAAAAGATAAATTACGGCGATCAAAAGATTACCTTGAGCCAAAGTCATAATTTTGTTGGCAATCATTTTATCGAGTTTTTGCATATGTAATGCGGTTGCTAAAGCAAAACCGCCGAAGAATAAGAAAATAGTCGGATCGGAAAACGTAGCTAAAGCTTGTTTAGTGGTGACGAGATTAAGTGCAATTGCCAATAATGGCACAAGTAATGCGGTGATAGTAACGTGTAGGGCTTCACTTAACCAAAGTACGGCGATAAAACCGAGCAGAGCCAAACCGGCGTTTTCTTTAGGCGCGAAAGGTAAAAACTTCAATAAAAAGAAAAACAGCACGATATCTGCGATGAATATAATGCTATTTTTATGGTTTTTGCGTGAAGATAATTCGTTCATAAGTTCCTCCACATTAGCTACTCAGATGAACGAAATTTATGTTAAAGGAATGTTATTGACTTGCAACGGGCAAAATTCAAAAGTGTGATCAAGCGCAAAAAATTTCGGTACTACATAGTAAATGCACAAAACCATCCGAGTAAAGTAGGGTTAGCCTCCTAAAACAGCACCGCATTGAAATTCGTTCCAATGCGGTGCTGTTTTAGGATCTCATTTTAGCTTTGTGTAATTGCTACCTAATTTTGATAAAAGGCGCAGTTGTTTTTAATCGCACTTTTGAATTGCTTACTCTTTATCAAAATTTTCTAAATCCAGAGGTTCTTGGGAAAGAATAATGCCGGTGAGATCCGCATAAATATAGTCTTCCGGGAAAAATGTCACGCCGCCGAAATTAACCGGAATATCGCTTTCGCCGATATTTTTTTCATCAGCGCTCACTGGAATCGGCGCAAGAGCGTGAATACCGAGATTAATATTTTCAAGCTGTTGAATTTGGCGTACCGCACCGTAAACAATAATACCTTCCCAGCCGTTATCCGCCGCAAGTTGCGCTAATTCCGCATCTATCAAACCACGGCGAACCGCACCGCCGCCGTCGACCACAAGCACGCGCCCCTTGCCGTTTTCTTCCAATACTTCAGCGATTAAGCCATTATTTTCAAAGCATTTAATGGTGGTGACTTTGCCGTAAAACGCGCTTACGCCGCCGAAACTTGAAAAAATAGGCTCCACCACATCTACTTGATCCGCATAAAGATCACAAAGTTCTGAAGTATCGATAAACATAAATTTTCCCCAGTTTGTTCAGAAATTTAACTCAGATTAGTATAAGCCGATTTAGCCGATAAGCAAGCCTAAACTAAATAACATATTGATTAATAACGAAATCATCGACATTTGTGCAAGCATCGGACGCAATGCGTTTGGCGTTTTGCTGCGGTATACAAAAATCGCGTGTTTGGCGAGTAACGGTAATGCAAGCACAAATAAATAATTCATCCATGAAGTGGTCGTGGTCAGCGTAAAAATTAAATAACATAAAGCTGCAACCGTTAATAAAATACAATGATACACACGCCCTTTGTGCGAACCTAAACGTACCGCTAACGTGTTTTTACCGGCTTGGGCGTCTTGTTCGATATCTCGTAAGTTGTTGATATTTAGCACCGCACTGGCGAGTAATCCGGAGCCGATAGCGGGCAGAATAATGTGGCCGTCAATACTGTGGGTTTGTAGATAATAAGTGCCGCCCACGCCGAGTAAGCCGAAAAACATGAGAACGGAAATATCGCCCAGCCCCATATAACCGTAAGGTTTTGCGCCGACGGTATAAGTAATGGCAGCGATAATGGCTAAAATACCCAATCCGGCAAAGGCCAATAAATCCGAAAGATTTTCATAGGCGATGCTGATTAAAAAGCTGCCGGAAAGAAAGCTGGCAATGACCATAAAAATCAATCCCCATTTCAGCTCTTGCGCGGAAATGGCGCCTTTTTGAATGCCGCGTAACGGTCCAATGCGGTCCTCTGTGTCGCTACCTTTTTGGTGATCGCCGTAGTCGTTGGCAAAGTTAGAAAGCACTTGTAATAAAATCGTAGTAAGTAAACAAAACGCCATGACCGGGCTGTTAAATCCTTGCGGATTAGCCCAATAGCCCAATGCCGAGCCGGTAAAAATCGAGGCTAAGGCTAACGGCAAGGTTTTCGGACGAGCAGTTTCCCACCACATTTTCAATTTTTCATTTGTCATTTTTTTTGACCGTACTTTTGATTACAATAAGTCGCGTATTTTACACTGAAACGCCCCGTTTATGAATGATTTAACCTTATCGCCTATCGGCTTTATCCACACGCCTTACAAAGAAAAATTTTCTGTACCGCGCCAACCTAACTTAGTGCAAGATGGCGTCGGTATTGTCGAATTATTGCCGCCTTATAATTCGCCTGAAGCCGTGCGCGGTTTGGAACAATTTAGTCATCTTTGGTTGATTTTCCATTTTGATCACATTCAACCAGGAAAATGGCAAGCGACGGTGCGTCCGCCGCGTTTAGGCGGCAATCAACGAGTCGGTGTGTTCGCCTCGCGTGCCACTCATCGCCCTAATCCGCTCGGCTTGTCAAAGGTGGAATTACGGCAAGTAGAATGCATCAATGGCAAAGTGTTTTTGCATTTGGGTGCTGTGGATTTGGTAGATGGCACGCCGATTTTTGATATTAAACCGTACATTGCCTACGCCGACAGCGAACCTGCTGCGCAGTCCGGTTTCGCACAAGAAAAACCGGCGGCAAAATTGAACGTCAGTTTTACTGAACCCGCCTTCAATGCGGTGCTGAAATGCGAAGTCAAACGACCGCACTTAGCCCGTTTTATTCGCCAAGTCATTGAGCAAGATCCGCGTCCAGCCTATCAACAAGGCAAACCGAGCGAGCGGATTTACGGCATCAGTTTATATGAATTTAACGTTAAATGGCGGATTAAAGCTGGCACCGTGGATATGGTGGAAGTGTTGGAAATTGAAAAATATAAGGCAAGATGAGCTTGCCTTTGGTATGAAAAAACGGCCGTTTTCAACAGGCTTTTTTAATTAATCCTGTGGCAATGCATTTACCACTGCTTTCACTAAAGTTGCTAACGGAATAGCGAAAAATACTCCCCAGAACCCCCATAACCCGCCGAAGATAAGAACCGAAATGATGATAATCAACGGATGTAAATTGACTGCTTCGGAGAACAAGTAAGGCACCAGAAGGTTGCCGTCTAACAATTGACTGATGGCAAAGGCGATAATGATGTACCAAAATGTCGGACTAATGCCGAACTGGAACAGCGCTACCAAGGCGACAGGTATCGTCACCAGCACCGCACCGATGTATGGCACCAATACAGAGAGCCCTACGGCAAAGGCTAATAAAAGTGGGTAATTCAAGCCGAAAATAAGGAAAATTAAGTAGGTGACGAGCGTCACGATCAAAATTTCCAATAGTTTACCGTGAATATAATTGGAAATTTGTTGTTGCATTTCCGTCCACACTTTAAAGGCAAGATTGCGGTTGCGCGGCAGAAAACGGCTTACGCCTTGTAAAAGCTCGCGTTTGTCTTTGAGCATAAAGAACATCATCAATGGTACAAGAAACGCGTAAATGCCCAATGAAACCAAGTTCATAATGGAGGCAAGGGACAGTTTCACGGCCGATTCGCCGAAGCCCAAAATTTTTGCACGGGCGGCGTTGAAAAAGGCATCGATCATCGAATAATCAATCAGTTCGGGATAATGTTCAGGCAAGTCAAGTAACCATTCGTTGAGTTTGTTAAACATTGCCGGCAGATCGCTAAGCAAGGAAACGGTTTGGTTCCATAACATCGGTACTAAAACCAGGAAAAAAACCGTCGCTACGCCGATAAAACTACCAAATACTATGATCGTGGCGAGTAGGCGTGGCAGTTTAATTTTGCTATCTAAAAAATGAATCGGTATTTCTAGCAAATAGGCTAACACGATGGCGATCAGTAAAGGTGCGATAAGATCGCCGAAAAAATAAATGGCGATAAAACCGAACAGCAAAATCGCCAGTAATCCCATTGCTTGCGGATCGCCTAATCGGCGCACATACCAGCTTCTTAACATATCTAACATAATCAAATCCTAAATGAGCGTTTTGCGTCATTATAAGTTAAAATCTGGCCCGGTTATAGCTAACAAAAGGGAAATTCTATGTCCGTTATTATTTATCATAATCCGCGCTGTTCAAAAAGTCGTGAAACCTTGGCGTTGTTAGAAATGCGAGGCGTTCGGCCAACGATCGAACTTTATTTGCAAAAACATTATTCCGTAGCCGAATTACAAGATTTGGCTAAAAAGTTGGGCATTACCGAGGTGCGTCAAATGATGCGCGTAAAAGACGATTTATATCAATCGTTGAATTTATCTGATCCTACACTTAGCAATGCGGATTTGTTAAATGCGATCAGCGAAAATTCCGCCTTATTGGAACGGCCGATTGTGGTGAATGGCGACAAAGCTAAAATCGGTCGACCGCCGGAATCCGTGCTGACGATTTTGTAATTTTAACGTTTACGCGTATAATACGCCCGCCGTGAAAATCCCTTCACGGCTTTTTTGAGGAAAAAGAATGACTAAAAAAACAAAAAGCGCGGTTGAAAAGCAGTATGTCTATCAGCACACGCGCGGTGTGGTGAAGGATAATGCAATTATGGCACTGCTGTACGATAAATTATTCCGTCAACGTGTGGAGACAAAACGTAAAGGTAAAGGCAGTTACCAACGAAAAGCAAAACATATGGGGAAATTTTTTGAAAAGCCCGATTATAAATTTTTTGATTACAGAAACTTTATAATCGGGTTTTTCTTAAAGTAAAAAAGCGGTAAGAGGTAGAAAATGTCAAACAGAACTGAGATTTTATTTAACACCACGTGGAACGTACGCATTAGCGATCCGGGCGAAGAGGGGGCGCGTAGCCATTTTTTTGAAACCGTTTATTTAACGCTCACCGCGTATTTCGAAGAAAAAGGCATTCGTTACGAATTTGTGCGTCGCATAGAAAATGAGGTGAAAATTCAACGTTCGTTTACTGAATTAAACGAATTATTCAAATTTTTAGGCGATTATTTAGATGCCGTTTCTCTTGGTATGTTAGGCGTGAAAATCGGTAATCTAGGCGTGCAAGCTGAATAAGTTTTATTCAAAAAACAAGTGCGGTGAAAAGCAATAAGATTTTTGGAAATTATGTTGTTGCGCAAAGCCGAAATGACCTCATAAAACAGCACCGCATTGGAGGCGACTTCAATGCGGTGCTGTTTGTGACTTCTACTTCGCTCAGATAGTTTAGTGCGTTTGCTACATCCGAGGTTTTTAAGTGTGCTTTTTTAATTTGGAAAATTACAGAATGTCTAATAATTCGACTTCAAATACCAACGGCGAAAACGGTGGAATTGAAGCGCCGGCGCCACGTTCGCCGTAAGCGAGCTCGTGCGGGATGGTGAGTTTCCATTTAGAGCCTACCGACATCATTTGTAAGGCTTCCACCCAACCGCGAATTACGCCGGTTACCGGAAATTCCGCCGGCTGGCCGCGCGCTACGGAACTATCGAAGGTGGTGCCATCCGGCAAGGTGCCGACGTAGTGTACGCGAACCGTATCCGTTGCCGCTGGTTTGGCGCCGTTGCCCTCAGTGATGATTTCGTATTGTAAACCGCTGTCAGTTACTTTTACGCCATCTTTTTTGGCATTTTCAGCTAAGAAAGCTTTACCTGCTTCTTCAATTGCTTTGAATTGCGCTTGTTGCGCTTCCGCCGCTTGTTGTTGAAGTTGTTGTACGGAAAGCATTAACTCGTTGATTTCTAATGCCGGTTGATTGTGTTTTAAGGCGTCGGAAATGCCTTTCGCCACCGCTTCGACGGAAATATCCATTTGGCTGTCGAGTAGTTGTTGACCGATTTGTAAACCGATACCGTAACTGCCTTTTTCAGACAGACTTTCTAATTTCACCTGTTCAAAATTCATAATGTTTTCCTTTTTGTTAAGAATTCGTTTTATAGGCCAAAATTTCGCCTACGCGCACTGGTTCGCCTACGCTCAAATGATCTGCCAACCGTACCTGGTTTGCTTGGAATAAATTAATCACTGTGGAACCGAGTTGGAACCAGCCCATTTCTTGACCTTTCGTTAATTTGATCGCATTTTCACCTTCATAGCTCCAAGTTTTCACTTCGTTATGACGTGGCGGATTAATCACGCCCGCCCAAACGGTGCCGATGCTTGCGGTAATGGTGGCGCCGACTAGGATTTGCACCATGGTGCCAAATTCGGTATCAAATACGCAGATCACGCGCTCGTTACGCGCAAAGAGATTCGGTATGTGCTGTGCTAAAAACGGATTGACAGAGAATAAATCACCCGGCACGTAAATCATTTTGCGCAATGTGCCGTCGCACGGCATATGTACGCGATGATAATCGCGCGGCGAAAGATAAGTGGTGATAAATTCGCCGTTTTTAAACGTTTCCGTTAATTCTTTATCTTCCGCCAATAAATCTTCCAAGCGGAAAAAATGGCCTTTGGCTTGCAATAAACGATTGTCCTCAATAGCACCGCATTGACTGACGCGACCGTCGGCAGGTAGGCTCAATGCGGTGCTATTTTGGTTGATTGGACGGGCACTTTGTTTCAACGGGCGAATAAAAAATTCGTTGAAGCTGGCGTAATCGCTGAATTGTTCTTTTTGCGCAATGCTCATATCAATATTGTATTTTTTCGCAAAGACTTTAATTGCAACATGCGTCACAGCGCCCCACCGTTGTTTAGCGAACCAGCCGGCAAGGCGAGTTAAATAAAGCTGCGGCATCGCATATTGAAACGCAACTTTCAGGCGTTGCCAGTAAGAAATGACGTTCATATTTGTTTTCCTCATAAAAAATGAGGCGTGATTATAGCAATTTTTGCCGTTCTTCCAACTCTTAAATTTCCGGATAGAAATCATCGCGGTTTTTGTTTAAGTGCGGAAAATAATCGCCTCTTGGTATTGTTCAACGAAGCCAAAAAGAGTATATTCAGCGCCAAATTTTTCCATTTTTTATAGAACGGAGTTTATTATGTTTGGTTTATCCCCGGCGCAAATGATTATTTTATTAGTGGTGATTTTATTGGTTTTCGGTACAAAAAAATTGAGAAATGCCGGTTCTGATTTGGGCGCTGCAGTAAAAGGCTTCAAAAAAGCAATGAAAGACGACGAATCTCAAGTTAAAGATGCGGAATTTAAGTCCATTAACGATGGCGCCGCGAATACCGCCAAAACCGAGACCACCGCTAAAGAGAAAGAACAGGCTTAATCCGTGTTTGATATTGGTTTTTCCGAACTGGTTTTATTAATGCTGGTGGGCTTGGTCGTGCTGGGGCCGAAACGTTTGCCGATAGCCATTCGCACCGTAATGGGCTGGGTGAAAACCATTCGTGGTTTAGCGGCAAATGTGCAAAACGAACTAAAACAAGAATTGAAACTGCAAGAATTGCAGGACAGCATTAAAAAAGCGGAAGCGTTAAATTTGCAGACCCTTTCACCTGAATTGAACAAAACCGTGGAAGAGTTAAAAGCACAAGCAGACAAAATGCGTGCGGAATTGGAAGCAAAGGCAGCCGAAGCCGGTACCACGGTAGAAGAACAGATTAAAGAAATTAAAAGCACGGCCGAAAATGCCGCTAGTTCTGCGAATTTGACGGAATGTGAAAGCATGCAAACGCAACCAAAATCGGTTGAAAAAGGTTCGGAAGCTTCAGATCTCACCGCATTGGAAGCCCATGAACAGGCAGAACTCACCGAGCGTTTGTCCGATTATTATCCGCCGGATGAAACAGAAGTAGCGCTGGCGCCTAAGCCGCAATCAAAAGAATCCCAATCATAGCGAGTGTTTATGAGTACCGTGGATGAATCCCAACCTCTTATTAGCCACCTTGTCGAGTTAAGAAATCGTCTGTTACGCTGCGTGATTTGCGTACTGTTGGTGTTTGTCGCCTTGGTGTATTTTTCTAACGATATTTATCATTTTGTTGCCGCGCCGCTGATGACGGTAATGCCGAAAGGCGCGACCATGATCGCAACCAATATTCAAACGCCGTTTTTCACACCGATTAAACTCACGGCTATCGTAGCGGTGTTTATTTCCGTGCCTTATTTACTTTATCAAATTTGGGGGTTTGTGGCGCCGGCATTATATCAGCACGAAAAACGCATGATTTATCCGTTGCTGTTTTCCAGTACGATTCTGTTTTATTGCGGCGTCGCCTTCGCTTATTACGTAGTGTTTCCGTTCGTGTTCGGTTTTTTTACTCAAACCGCACCGGAAGGCGTGGCGATCGCGACGGATATCAGTAGTTATTTAGATTTTGCCTTGGCCTTATTTCTTGCTTTCGGCGTCTGTTTTGAAGTGCCAATTGCTATTATTTTGCTTTGTTGGACGGGCGTCACAACGGTGAAATCCCTTTCCGAAAAACGTCCTTACATTATTGTTGCCGCATTTTTTATCGGGATGATTTTGACTCCACCTGACATTTTTTCACAAACCTTACTCGCCGTACCAATGTGCTTGTTATTTGAGCTAGGTTTGCTTGTCGCGCGATTTTATCAACCTAAAGAAGATGAAGCAGAAGTGCCGGCGGGCGAATCTTCTGAAGGCGACGACAAGTCGGAATAGTAAACAATCAACCGATTGGGGCGCCGCCCCTTTCTCATTATCGGTTCAAGCGCATTTCAATACGGTGCTGTTTCGCCACTTCAACATACAGAAATTGCTAAATATTGAGATAGATAAAGGATAACGATATGACTCAACAAATTTTTACCGGATTTCCGGTACGTCGCTTGCGCCGTTTGCGTAAACATGACTTCAGCCGTCGTTTAGTCGCGGAAAATAAACTTACGGCGGACGATTTAATTTATCCGGTGTTTATTTTAGAAGGTGAGAATTATCGGGAGCCGGTACCTTCCATGCCGGGAGTAGAACGTTTGACGATCGATCAATTATTGATTGAAGCGGGACTTTTGGTGAAATATGGCGTGCCGGTTATTGCGTTATTTCCGGTGGTTGAACAAAGTAAAAAATCCTTAATGGCGGAAGAAGCCTACAACCCAAACGGTTTGGTGCAACGCGCGGTGCGTGCGTTAAAATCGGCCTATCCCGAACTTGGCGTACTCACCGATATTGCGTTAGACCCTTATACTATTCACGGTCAAGACGGTATTGTTGACGAAGAAAATTATGTATTAAATGACGTTACTTCGGAGATTTTAGTGAAGCAAGCGCTGTCCCATGCGCAAGCCGGCGCGGATATTGTGGCGCCGAGCGATATGATGGACGGGCGTATCGGGCGCATTCGTCAGGCTTTGGAAGAAAACGGTTTTATTAATACGCAAATTATGGCGTATTCGGCGAAATATGCGTCGAATTATTACGGTCCGTTCCGCGATGCGGTCGGTTCTTCCGGTAATTTGAAAGGCGGCGATAAAAAAACGTATCAGCTTGATCCGGCAAACGGTGATGAAGGCTTGCAAGAAGTAGCACTTGATTTGCAAGAGGGGGCGGATATGGTGATGGTGAAGCCCGGTATGCCATATTTGGATATGGTGTATCGTGTGAAACAATATTTCGGCGTGCCGACTTTCGCTTATCAAGTCTCCGGCGAATACGCCATGCATATGGCGGCTATTCAGAACGGTTGGCTGAAGGAAAAAGAATGTATTATGGAATCGCTTTTATGTTTTAAACGCGCGGGCGCCGACGGTATTTTGACCTACTTTGCCAAACAAGTGGCCGAATGGCTTTATTTGGAAAATAAAAATAAGGCGTAATTTCCCTTCTTAGTTATCAAAATTAGATTTTATATATTAAAAACGAGGAAATATTAAATATTTCCTCGTTTTTTCTTATTTCTTTAATCATTAGATAATAAAACCGTTGTAATCTTAATTTGAGCGTTGCATATTGTTTCCACTCCGTTTACAGACGGTGTTCCACAATAAAAACAAACACACAACATCAACGAAACTAAGAGGAAACACATTATGTCAACAGTCGCATCCTTAGACGCATTTTTAACTAAAATCGCTCAACGTGACGCTCACCAGCCCGAGTTTTTACAAGCCGTACGTGAAGTGTTCACTTCAATCTGGCCGTTCTTGGAGAAAAATCCAAAATATCGCTCTGAAGCCTTGTTGGAGCGTTTGGTCGAACCCGAACGTGCCATTCAGTTTCGAGTGGCATGGACCGACGATAATGGGCAAATTCAAGTAAACCGAGCGTTTCGCGTGCAATTTAACAGTGCTATCGGTCCATTCAAAGGCGGTATGCGTTTCCACCCATCGGTGAATTTATCCATCTTAAAATTCTTAGGGTTTGAACAGATTTTCAAAAATGCGCTGACTACCTTGCCGATAGGCGGTGCTAAAGGCGGTTCAGATTTTGATCCGAAAGGTAAATCAGATGCGGAGGTTATGCGTTTTTGTCAAGCCTTGATGGCGGAACTTTATCGTCATATCGGTCCGGATACCGATGTGCCGGCAGGCGATATCGGTGTCGGTAGCCGTGAAGTGGGGTATCTTGCGGGCTATATGAAAAAATTGTCTAACCAAGCCGCTTGCGTATTTACCGGCCGCGGTCTTTCTTTTGGCGGCAGTTTAATTCGTCCGGAAGCAACCGGTTATGGCTTAGTGTACTTCGCGCAAGCAATGTTAGCGGAAAAAGGCGACAGCTTTTCCGGCAAAACCGTTTCTGTTTCCGGTTCCGGCAATGTGGCGCAATACGCCATTGAAAAAGCCCTTCAATTAGGCGCGAAAGTGGTGACTTGTTCTGACTCCGCCGGTTATGTGTACGATCCGGAAGGCTTTACAACTGAAAAATTAGCGACATTATTAGAAATCAAAAATGTAAAACGCGGTCGTGTAAAAGATTATGCGGAACAATTCGGACTTCAATATTTTGTTGGCAAACGTCCGTGGGAAGTGAAAGCGGATATCGCCCTTCCTTGCGCAACTCAAAATGAATTGGAAATTGACGATGCGCGAACATTAATTGCGAATGGTGTGAAGCTAGTGGCGGAAGGTGCGAATATGCCAACGTCGATTGAGGCGACCGACGCATTTTTAGAGGCCGGCGTATTATTCGGGCCGGGCAAAGCGGCGAATGCGGGCGGTGTGGCGACTTCCGGCTTGGAAATGGCACAAAGTTCGCAACGTTTATATTGGACCGCTGAAGAAGTAGATGCGCAATTACACCGCATTATGTTGGATATTCATGCAAACTGTAAAAAATACGGTAGTGTTGCCGAGCAAGTGAATATTAATTATGTGGTCGGTGCGAATATTGCCGGCTTCGTAAAAGTGGCTGATGCGATGTTGGCACAAGGTGTTTACTGATCGTTAAAAAATTTGTCAAAACGGCCTTATTTTTTAGAGTAAGGCTGTTTTTATTTTGTCTTTTATATTTCTAAAAGTCGGTTTTAACTTGCCTTTTTGTTCAAAAGGTGTAGAATTTTCGCGCTTTTTGTCTATATATACAGAGAAAAAAGTAAGTTTAACTCTCATTTAACTTTCGATATTTGAGGGTTTTCTTTTTGTAATTAAATTATTAGAGGAAGGTTATGGTAACCATTCGTTTATCTCGTGGCGGAGCTAAAAAACGCCCATTTTATCAAATCGTAGTAGCTGACAGTCGTTCACCACGTGACGGTCGTTTCATTGAGCGTGTAGGTTTCTTCAACCCAATCGCACAAGGTAACGCAGAGCGTCTTCGTGTTGATCTTGAGCGTGTAAACCACTGGGTTGCTCAAGGTGCTTCACTTTCAGACCGTGTTGCGAGCTTGGTAAAAGAAGCTCAAAAAGCATAATCTCGCTTTTTGATTTAGTTCTTAAGCTAAGATAGGTGAGAAATATGGAACAACAACGTATTGAAGTTGTGGGCAAATTAGGCTCAACCTACGGTATTCGTGGGTGGTTACGTATTTATTCATCAACAGAACAAGCTGAAAGCATTTTTGAGTATCAACCTTGGTTTTTAAAAATCAAAGGTGAGTGGCAGCCAACAGAATTAGAAAACTGGCGTCATCATAATCACGAAATCATCGTTAAATTAAAAGGCGTTGATGATCGTGAAGCCGCACAAATTTTAGCAAATGTTGAAATTGGTGTGGATTTATCTGTTTTCCCAGAACTGGAAGAAGGCGATTATTACTGGCACGATTTAATTGGTTGTTCAGTCGTAAACTTAGAAGGTTATACAATGGGAACGGTAACAGAGATGATGGAAACCGGTTCTAATGATGTGTTAGTGGTGAAAGCCAATACGAAAGATGCTTTTGGAAAACAAGAGCGGTTAATTCCGTTTTTGTATGAACAAGTAGTTAAAAGAGTCGATCTCACCACGAAAACAATTGAAGTGGATTGGGACGCTGGTTTCTAATCTCAAGTATGCACAAACGTAATGTAGTAGGCTTTTTATGTGGATAGGGGTGATTTCATTATTCCCCGAAATGTTTAAAGCGATTACGGAATTTGGGGTTACAGGTAGAGCCGTAAAACATAATCTTCTGCAAGTGGAATGTTGGAATCCAAGAGATTTTACATTCGACAAGCATAAAACCGTGGATGACCGTCCTTATGGTGGTGGTCCGGGAATGCTGATGATGGTGCAACCTTTACGGGATGCGATTCATGCTGCGAGAGCAGCTGCAGGAGAAGGCGCAAAGGTGATTTACCTTTCGCCACAAGGACGTAAACTCGATCAAGGCGGCGTAACCGAGCTTGCTCAAAATCAGAAATTGATTTTGGTATGTGGACGTTACGAAGGTATTGATGAGCGATTGATTCAAACTGAAATTGATGAAGAATGGTCAATCGGCGATTACGTTCTGACCGGTGGGGAATTGCCGGCAATGACATTAATTGATGCTGTTGCGCGTTTTATTCCCGGTGTATTAGGCAAACAAGCCTCCGCAGAAGAAGATTCTTTTGCAGACGGTTTATTAGATTGCCCGCATTACACCAGACCGGAAGTGTTAGAAGGATTAACTGTACCACCCGTGCTGATGTCGGGACATCACGAAGAAATTCGGAAATGGCGATTAAAACAATCGCTACAAAGAACGTGGCTCCGACGCCCTGAGCTCTTAGAAGGCCTAGCTCTGACTGACGAACAACGTAAGCTGTTAAAAGAGGCGCAAGCCGAACATAACAGTTAGTTTCAGTTACATCTAGGATCAATAAAGGATCAAACAATGTCTAACATTATCAAACAACTTGAACAAGAACAATTAAAACAAAACGTACCTAGCTTCCGCCCAGGTGATACTTTAGAAGTTAAAGTATGGGTAGTTGAAGGTAGCAAACGTCGTTTGCAAGCATTCGAAGGCGTGGTTATTGCAATTCGTAACCGTGGCTTGCATTCTGCATTCACCCTACGCAAAATCTCTAACGGTGTTGGTGTTGAGCGTGTATTCCAAACTCACTCTCCGGCAGTGGATAGCATTGTAGTGAAACGTAAAGGTGCGGTACGTAAAGCGAAACTTTACTACTTACGCGCACTTTCCGGTAAAGCAGCTCGTATTAAAGAGCGTTTGGGCGAATAATTTCATAACCAATAACGCTTATTTAAATCTGCATCCAAAAGATCGAACTGTTTTCGATTAAGTAGGATGCAGATTTTTTTATTACTAAATTTGTTTGAGGCTTGATGAACTTATCGATTATGAGATATGAATGCGGTGCTATTTCGAGCGTGTAACAAATGTGCATACCAAAGACTGGCATAGTCTTTTATGCCACATGAGTAAAAAAGTCTCTCAGCCCAATCAGCACATTATTCACCGCTACCGTTGCCAAAATTAACCCCATCACACGGCTAATAATCGCTGCTCCGGAGTTACCGATAAAGTGCTGAATACGGTTTGCAGCGAGCAGTAAAATATAGGTAATCAACAACACCGTCAGCATTATTCCCGCTGTGATAAATTGTTCGGTGAAGTTAAAGCGATGGTTGTCCGTCAGTAACACGATAGCCATCATTGCGCCGGGAGAGGCAATCGACGGTACAGCCATCGGATAGACCGCGATTTCGGTAATATTTGCCTTCATTTTCATTTCTTGTTCTGGTTTGCTTTCACCAAAAATCATGCTTAAGGCAAATAAGAAAAGTACCAAACCACCGGCGATTTGGAAGGCAGGAAGCGGCACTTGCATGGCTTCGAACAGTACTTGGCCACCGATTAAAAAGAAAAGCAGAATGCCGGCGGAAATGACTACTGCGTTGCGTGCGATTTTGCGGCGTTCTTCAAGGGAAAATCCGATGGTTTTGGAAAGATAAACCGGAATCGAACCGATTGGGTCGATGACCGCCCAAAGCACCACGAATTGCACGACAAGAGAATCAAACATTGACTTTCCTTAGTGAGAAATGAAAACACGGGCATTCTATCAAATTAACGCAAAATTATGTAGCTGTTGCCCAAGCCTGAATTGACCTCACAAAATAGCACCGCATTGAAGCGACTTCCAATGCGGTGCTATTTTGCGACTCCAACTTATGCTTCATTCGGCGGGTTTTGTATATTTGCGGCATAATACCGAATGAATGGGAAAAGGTGCGGCCGATTTAATTTTTTGCCGGCTTGAAAACACGGAAAAAACCAAGTGCGCTTTGCAGTTCGTCGCCGTAAAAAATCAGCGGAATTCGTGTTCGTTGCCAAGGCGGCACAGCAAGTTCTTGCCAGATTTTTTTGATGGTTTCGCGCGGACGTTTCGGGTGACGTTTCACTTTACCCTGATAACCAAAACGAACGAAAATCGGCAAATTCGTCGGCGGTAATTCGATGGAATATCGTTGCCAGCGGAATATGAATTTTTCCGTCGTACAAGTTAAATCAAGTTTCCCAAGATTATCGGGTAGAACAAGCACGGAATCATTCAATTCAAGACAGATTCCGTCAAGATCGAGGAAGTCGCTCGTAAGATATAAACAAGATTGGTATCTGCGGAGCACTTTCTCATTAAGCCGAAATGCGGGGTTGGCGTCTTCTTTGGCGCAAATAACATCTTGAATCAATTGCTCCAAGCGATATTTACTCGGCATTTCGCAACCATTTATCGCCAACCATTTACGTAACAGCGCCGCCTGTTTGGCGGGTGAATATCGGGCGAAATCAAACAGTTGAAACTCTGTCGGCATTTGGCAATGTTGCGCGAAGGTTTCTTGTAGTAATTCATCAATAAGTTGTTGCTGTTCAAAGCAATGCTGCGCCGAACGCGCCACCGATTCGTCAAAATGGTGCCAGCGTTCGCGTAGTTCGGGCAAAATTCGATGACGCAGAAAATTGCGGTCGTAGTGCTCGTCGTCATTGCTTTCGTCGTGAATCCAAGTCAGTTTTTCCGTACGGACATAAGCTTCCAATTGCTCGCGACTAAAATTAAGTAACGGGCGAAAAATCGGCATTCCCAACAGTTCGTTTGAGCACCGCATTGAAGCCAGTCCCCGCAAGCCGCTGCCGCGTTTGAGCGCGAGAAAAAAGGTTTCCGTTTGGTCATTCAAATGATGCGCCGTCGCTAAGACTTCATTAGGCTGAATATGGCGACGAATCGCCCGGTAACGCGCTTCTCGCGCTGCGGCTTCAATGCCGTTGCGACCGTCCACTTGCACGCGTTCGATGATTAATGGAATTTTGAGTTGCTCGCATATATTTAGGCAATGTGCCGCCCAATGATCCGCATTGGCGCTGAGTCCGTGATGAATATGAATGGCGCGTAAGGTTAGATTGGAACTGAAATGCGCTCGTTTTTCACGCAGTTTTTGAAAAAGCGAAAGTAACGCGGTGGAATCTAAACCGCCGCTGAAAGCAATGAGTACTTGTCGTACGGCGGTTTGTTCGATTTGGCGTGCAAAAGCGGAAAACAGATCCATCAGGCGATTTTTTCGGCTTTGTAGTTGCTGCTCGGATTTAAGATCTCAAAACGCGCGGCAATGGTTTGCAATTCATAAGAGTTGAGATCAAAGGTGGTTTTCATCACGCCGGCCACTTCGTTATTCATGGCTTCAAAGGCTTCAACGTCGGATTTGCCGTTAAGTAAATTTGCCAAGAAAGTTCCGGCAATCAAATCGCCCACGCCGACAGGTTCGAAATCAAACCGATAAAGTGGTCGGCTTAAGTGCCATATGCCTTGCGGTGTCGCCATAATGATTTCAAAGGTGTCGGGATCGTTAATTTTGCCCACTTTGCCCAAGTGTTTCACTAACACTTTTTTTACCCCTTTGGCGAGCAACGCGCGCACCGCTTGCAAGACGTCGTCAAAGCTATTGATAGGGAAATCGCTCAGTTCGCGCAATTCGCTTAAGTTTGGCGTCATAATATCTGCGACGGGAATCGCTTTTTCAATTAAAGCTTCGCGTACGCCGTTCGCCACAACGCAGACTTTTTCTGCATTCGGCATCACCGGATCGCACAAATAAAGGACGTTAGGGTTACGTTTTTTGATTTGTTGCAAGGCGTAAAGAATTTGATCAACCTGTTCAGCCGAGCCTAAATAGCCGGAAAGCAGCGCATCGCATTGTTGTAGTTTTTCGATGTTATCCAAGCCGCTAACCACTTCACGGATTTGTTCCTGCGGGATTACCATGCCCGTCCATTTGCCGTATTGGGTATGGTTGGAAAATTGCACGGTGTTGAGCGCCCATACATCGATGCCAAGCAACTGCATCGGGAAAGTGGCTGATTTATTGCCGGCAAAGCCGTACACCACATGGGATTGAATGGAAAGTACGTTTTTCATGTTCGTCTCTTTTTGAAGCTTTTCTTTAAGGATCAAAAAAGAGCGGCTGACATAACCGCTCTTTTTTTAATGGCTTTAACAGTAGCCGTAAGACATTAAGCGATCGTAACGTCGGCGTAACAATGTTTCTTGATCCAGTTCGTCAAGTTCGGCGAGATCTTTTCTTAAGCGTTGTTTAAGATTCGCTGCCATCGTTGCGTAATCACGATGAGCTCCACCTAATGGCTCTTGCACGATATTGTCGATTAACCCTAATTCTTTTAAACGCGCGGCGGTCAAACCCATTACTTCTGCGGCAGTCGAGGCTTTTTCCGCACTTTTCCAGAGAATGGATGCGCAACCTTCCGGCGAGATTACCGAGTAAGTGGAATATTGCAACATATTAACTTTGTCGCCCACACCGATAGCTAACGCACCACCGGAACCGCCTTCGCCAATGACGGTACAAATCACCGGCACCGTTAACTGCGCCATTTCGCGCAAATTGCGGGCAATGGCTTCTGCCTGACCGCGTTCTTCCGCACCAATGCCCGGATAAGCGCCCGGCGTGTCGATGAAGGTGATAATCGGTAATTTAAAGCGTTCCGCCATTTCCATTAAACGCAGCGCTTTACGGTAACCCTCCGGCGCCGGCATACCGAAGTTACGTTTCACCTTGTCTTTCACGGTACGACCTTTTTGGTGCCCAATTACCATTACCGGACGCCCGTCCAAACGCGCCAAACCGCCTACAATCGCTTTATCGTCGGCAAACGCGCGATCGCCGGCGAGTTCTTCAAACTCGGTGAAAATATGCTCAATATAATCTAATGTGTATGGACGATGCGGATGGCGCGCCATGCGGGAAACCTGCCAAGCATCCAGATTAGCGAAGGTTTTTTGGGTCAATTCGTCGCTTTTCTTTTGTAAGCGTTTAATTTCGTCACTGAGATCGACTTTATTGTCGGATGCCGCGCGTAGGGCTTCGATTTTTGCCTCTAATTCCGCAATCGGCAGTTCAAAATCTAAATATTCCTGGTTCATTTTTTTGTCCTAAATAATACCGTAAAAAATTGGCCGCACTTTATCAAGAATTCAGAGGCGGCGCAAATGCTTTTCACTGGTTGGCGGCGCTTACAAAGGTTCTTTTTTGAATAAAGAAAGCGCGAATAAAAATGCGCAACAAATCACCACGGAAGGGCCGGCCGCCGTGTCGTAAAATGCCGACAGCAATAAACCGCCGACGACGGCGAACATGCTTATGAGCACCGCATTGAAAACCATCGATTCGGGTGTTCGGGCAAAGCGTCGCGCGGCAGCGGCAGGGATAATCAGTAAGGAGGTGATAATCAGCGCGCCAACGAATTTCATACTTAACGCGATGGTCAAGGCGGTCAAAATCATCAAAATAAAACGCATCTTTTTGATGTTAACGCCTTCCACTTGGGCCAGTTCCGGTGAAACCGTCGCGGAAAGCAACGGTTGCCAAAAATAAATGAGTACGGCTAATACCGTAACCACGCCGATGCTAATGTAAATTAAATCCGTGTAATTGATCGCCAATAAATCGCCGAACAAATAACCCATTAAATCCACTCGCACGTTTTTCAGCAAACCGACGGTGACTACGCCGAGCGACAAACAGCAGTGGGCAATAATGCCGAGTAAAGTATCGACGGAAAATTGTGTGTTGCTTTCCAGCCATACCATGGCGACGGCAAGAAGTAGCGTGAGCATGACAATTGCCAAGTAAGGATTCACTTGTAAGAAAATGCCCAATGCTACGCCAAGTAAGGCGGAGTGTGATAGCGTATCGCCGAAATAGGCCATTTTTCGCCACACCACAAACGCACCAAGCGGTGCGGTGATGAGTGAAAGCAAAATGCCGCTTAACAAGGCCGGAAAAAGAATTTCAAACATAAGCGTTCCTTAATGCTGACCGCGTTCGGCAGAAGCGCTGCAAGCGCACACGTCGCCGTGTAAATCGTGATGATGATTATGATGATGCGTATAAAAGCCGACATTTTGTGAGAGTTGGTCGCCCCATAAGCGCATAAAGGTCGGATCGTTCGATAAGGTTTCCGGCGTGCCGGCGCAGCAAATGTGTTGGTTTATGCACAACACTTCTTTACTGTCGGCCATCACGATATGCAAATCGTGCGACACCATTAACACCGCGCAATTAAGCTGTTGTTGGGTTCGCTGAATCAGTTGATAAAGTTCCGCTTGGCCGCTGATATCCACGCCTTGAGTCGGTTCGTCTAGCACCAACAAATTAGGTTTATTCAAAATGGCACGCGCCAATAACACGCGCTGCATTTCTCCGCCCGACAAGCGTTGCATATTGTTATTACGCAAATGCGCGATAGAAAGCTGCTCCAATGCGGTGCTGATTTCACCGGCCGTAACGCCTTTTTTTAAGGCGAGAAAACGTTCTACGGTGAGCGGTAAACTGTGATCTAAATGAATTTTTTGCGGTACGTAGCCGATGCGTACGTTTTTGTGATAAATCACTTCGCCGGATGTCGGCTTTTGCAATTTTAATAGGATTTTCAGCAAAGTGGATTTGCCGCCGCCGTTCGGGCCTACGATGGTAATGATGGAATTGGGGTAAATGTTTAAATTGATATTTTGTAACGCGGTTTTTTGTTCGAACGCCACATTGATATTTTTGAGTTCAATTAATGGAGAAAGCGGATCGCGTTGCACGGAACGAATTTGCATAATGTCGCCTGTGTAAAATTTAGCGCGTAACATTAGCGTATTTTGCTTTTTTTCTCAAGGCGTTCCGTTTCGATACGGCAAATTTTGCCTCCGTTTTTCATCGTTTTCATGTAAAATGAACCTCTTTTACGATTGGCAGTCTGACAGACGTCTTATTTTTATCAGGTACCCGTTTTGCAACACGTTAAATTAGCCCGCGACAGACGAAAACGAAAATCCCGCATTAAAGCGGCGATTTTTTTTGTCGCATTGGCGCTTATTTTTAGCGGTGCGATGTTGGGGCTGAAAGACCGCGCGCAATCCGACGCGAGCGTGCAAAGCGAGCTTGCGCCGGAAATGATCGACGACACGCAATATCAATCTCTCCATCCCGAAGAAACCGACAAAACGACACAAAATACTCCGCCGGGTAACGCTCCGCAAAAGGATGACGCCACCTCTTACGACGATGAATTGCAAGCGCAAGATGACGAAGCTGAAGAAGTCAAGCCGCAATTCGATGAACTCGACGCGCTTCCGCAAAATGCCCAAGACGCCTTAAGCGGTTTATTAGACGCGGCAGATCAAGCGCTGCGTATTACCGATCAATTCAGCTACACCGTTGCGCAAGGCGACACGTTAAAAGATGTATTAGAGCTTTCCGGTTTAGAAGACGATACAGCGAAACAACTTATCGCTTCCTATCCCGAACTGCAGAGTTTGAAGGCAGGTCAGCAATTTTATTGGATTTTGGATAAAAGCGAGCAATTGGAATATTTAAATTGGCTCGTTTCGGAAAAAGAAGAACGCATTTATGAACGGGCGGAGGAAGGCAAATTTAAACGTCAGATTTTAGAAAAACAAAGCGTTTGGAAAAAAGAAGTGTTGAAAGGCCAAGTAAACGGTTCTTTGGCAGACGGTTTGCGCGCCTTAGGTTTGGACGGGCGCCAGATCGCTCAATTGAGCAGCGCATTGCAATGGCAAATCAGCCTACAAAAACTCAAAGAAGGCAGTCGGTTTTCCGTATTGGTTTCGCGTGAATACTTAAGCGATAAACTCACCGGTCAAGGCAACGTGGAAGCAATTCACATCGTGGCCGAAGGCAAAAGTTATTATGCCGTTCAAGCGACAAACGGCCGTTATTACAACCAACAAGGCGAAACTTTAGGCAAAGGTTTTGCACGCTATCCGTTGCAACGTCAGGCGCGGGTTTCTTCGCCTTTTAATCCAAATCGTCGTCATCCGGTGACGGGGCGGGTTCGTCCGCATAAGGGCGTGGATTTTTCGGTGCCGCAAGGCACGCCAATTATCGCGCCGGCGGACGCTTTAGTGGAAAAAGTGGCTTATCAAGGCGGTGGCGCGGGTCGTTATATCGTCTTACGTCACGGGCGTGAATATCAAACTGTGTATATGCATTTAAGTCGCTCTTTAGTGCGCGCCGGACAAACGGTGAAAAAAGGCGAACGTATCGCGCTTTCCGGAAATACCGGAATTTCGACGGGGCCGCATTTACATTATGAATTTCACATCAACGGACGCCCGGTAAACCCACTTTCCGTGAAGTTACCCGGAACCAGCAGCGGCATGAGTACGGCGGAACGTAAACAATTCTTAGTTCGAGCAAAAGAAGCCGAAAGAATGCTGAGATTGTGATGATATCGGCCGAACCTTCAAAATAGCACCGCATTGGAAGCGATTTCAATGCGGTGCTATTTTGAGAGGACACAATGGCAATACGCTCAGGCTTTGCGGCCGTTTGGCGTGCATTTTGGCGGCATGATTAACATTATCTTTAGATTAGTATGGCAATCTGCTTTTTCGCGACGAACACCTGACAAACCGCTCGCTTACCGCTATAATGCCGGAATTCTTTTATTCGCGGATGAGGTCATGCAATTAATTCGAGGGCTACCGAATGCAAGCCCGATTTTACAAGGCAGTGCATTGACTATTGGCAATTTTGACGGCGTGCATTTAGGGCATCAAGCGATTTTGCGCCATTTGCGGGCGAAAGCCGATGAATTGCATTTACCCATGGTGGTGATGCTGTTTGAACCGCAGCCGCGCGAATATTTTTCTGCCGAAAACGCGCCGGCGCGTTTAATGCATTTGCGCGATAAATTGTTTTATCTTGAACAGGCAGGCGTGGATACTGTGATCGTGGCGAAATTCGACCGCACTTTTTCCGCCTTGCCCGCACAGCAATTTATTGAAGATTGGCTGGTGCGCAAATTAAATGTGAAATTTTTAAGTATCGGCGACGATTTCAAATTTGGCGCCAAACGCTTGGGCAATTTTGCCATGTTGCAACAAGCGGGCGAAAAATTCGGTTTTACCGTGGAAGATAGCCACAGCTTTTGCCTGAACGAACTACGCATCAGTAGTACCGCCATCCGTGAAGCCTTGGCTAAGGACGATTTAGCGCTGGCGGAAAAATTGCTCGGACGCCCATATCGCATTTTAGGGCGCGTGATTCACGGCAACGAACTGGGGCGCACCATTGGATTCCCCACTGCTAATATCCGTTTGCACCGTCAGGTAAATCCGGTGAAAGGGGTTTACGCAGTAAAGGTTCGGTTAAAATCCGGCGCGCTTTTTAACGGTGTGGCAAATATCGGCACACGCCCGACCATCAACGGCATGAATCAATTATTAGAAGCGCATTTATTTGATTTTCAAGGTGATCTTTACGGGCAGTGGTTGGAAGTGGAACTCTGCCACAAAATCCGCAACGAAATGAAATTTCCGTCCTTTGAGGATTTAAAAAAACAGATCGCACAGGATGTGGAAACGGCGAAAACGTTTCTTGAAGGAGTTGAATAATGCCGGTGATTTTACGTTTTAAAGGTTACATTTTCTTTTTTTACTCTAATGAAGGTAATCCCTTAGAACCCGCGCATATTCACATTTGAAACGCCAAATCGGAAGCAAAATTTTGGTTGGAACTGGAAATTTTCCTAGCACGAAATGATGGCTTTAATTCTAAAGAATTGAGAGAAATTTTTTCGATTATTGAAAGCAATCAAATACAATTTAAGGAGACTTGGTATGACTACTTCGGCTAAACATGTACGTTTTGATGAAAACATAATGTGGGTTGAGCTGGATGATGCGCGTATTTTAGGTATTCCTTTAGTTTGGTTTCCAAAATTGCTACGGGCGACAAAAGCGGAGCTGGAAAATTATGAGCTCAGTCGTCGCGGTATTCATTGGGACGCGTTGGATGAAGATATTTCCATTGACGGATTACTGGCAGGGCGGGGCGATGTGACGCACAGTCCGCAATAAGTGGCTTAAAACAAATTTTAATTTTTACACAACACTGGAATAGAACATGACTGATTATAAAAATACCCTAAACCTACCCGAAACGGGCTTTCCGATGCGCGGCGATTTGGCCAAACGCGAGCCTGTGATGTTGAAAAATTGGTATGAGAAAGATCTTTACCAAAAAATTCGTCAGGCAAGCAAAGGTAAGAAATCTTTTATCTTGCATGACGGCCCTCCTTATGCCAATGGCACCATTCATATCGGTCATGCAGTGAATAAAATTCTGAAAGACATTATCGTGAAATCCAAAACCGCGCTGGGTTTTGATTCCCCTTATATCCCAGGCTGGGACTGCCACGGTTTGCCGATTGAATTGAAAGTGGAAGGTTTGGTAGGTAAACCGAACGAGAAAATTTCGGCGGCGGAATTCCGTCAAAAATGCCGTGAATATGCGGCAGAGCAGGTGGAAGGCCAGAAAAAAGACTTTGTGCGCCTAGGTGTGTTGGGCGACTGGGATAATCCGTATTTGACCATGAATTTCCATACCGAAGCCAATATTATCCGCACCCTTGGTAAAGTGATTGCCAACGGCCATTTATACAAAGGCTCCAAACCGGTGCACTGGTGTTTGGATTGCGGTTCTTCCTTGGCCGAAGCGGAAGTGGAATATGAAGATCGCGTGTCTCCGTCCATTTATGTGCGTTTCCCGGCGGAAAGTGCGGTGGAAATTGAAGGTAAATTTAATGCCGTGGGTAAAGGCAGTGGCAAACTTTCTGCAGTTATTTGGACTACTACTCCTTGGA
Organism: Rodentibacter sp.; assembly: GCF_057314195.1. Lineage (NCBI taxonomy): Bacteria > Pseudomonadati > Pseudomonadota > Gammaproteobacteria > Pasteurellales > Pasteurellaceae > Rodentibacter > Rodentibacter sp. Next base: position 40,816 of record NZ_DBHLAM010000020.1, read on the forward strand.
CTATGCCGTCTAACCGAGCGATTTCAATTAATCCGGAATTAGAGTATCAACTTGTTCAACTGGGTGACGAACGTGTGATTTTAGCCGCGGAACTGGTGGAATCTGTCGTAAAAGCAACAAGCATTGAAAATATAGAAATTTTAGGTTCGGCGAAAGGTACGGATCTTGAATTATTGCGTTTCCATCATCCGTTTTATGATTTCACCGTGCCTTTAATTTTAGGCGATCATGTCACTACTGACGGCGGTACCGGTTTGGTGCATACCGCACCGGATCACGGTTTGGACGACTTTATTGTGAGCCAAAAATATAATGTGCCAATGGCAGGTCTTGTGGGAAATGACGGTAAATTTATCTCCAGTACGCCGTTCTTTGCAGGCAAAGGCGTATTTGAGGCCAATCCGTTGGTCATCGAAAAACTACAAGAAATGGGTAACTTGTTGAAATTAGATAAGATTAAACACAGTTATCCACACTGCTGGCGTCATAAAACGCCGATTATTTTCCGCGCCACACCACAATGGTTTATCGGTATGGAAACCCAAGGTTTACGCGGACAAGCCTTGGCTGAAATCAAACAAGTGCGTTGGATTCCGGATTGGGGTCAAGCGCGCATTGAAAAAATGGTGGAAAATCGTCCTGATTGGTGTATTTCCCGTCAGCGTACTTGGGGTGTGCCGATGACTCTATTTGTGCACAAAGAAACCGAAGAATTGCACCCGCGCACGTTGGAATTACTTGAAGAAGTGGCGAAACGCGTAGAAAAAGCTGGCATTCAGGCATGGTGGGATTTAGACGAAAAAGAATTATTAGGTGCGGATGCAGAAACCTATCGCAAAGTGCCGGATACGTTGGACGTGTGGTTCGATTCCGGATCCACTTATTCTTCTGTTGTGGCGAATCGTCCGGAATTTAACGGTCAAGACATCGATATGTATTTGGAAGGTTCCGACCAACACCGCGGTTGGTTTATGTCTTCGCTCATGCTTTCCACCGCCACCGATAAAAAGGCGCCGTATAAACAAGTATTAACGCACGGCTTCACGGTGGACGGTCAGGGGCGCAAAATGTCTAAATCCATCGGTAACATCGTGACACCGCAAGAAGTCATGGATAAATTCGGCGGCGACATTTTACGTTTATGGGTGGCGTCCACCGATTACACCGGCGAAATGACGGTGTCTGACGAAATCTTAAAACGCGCGGCGGACAGCTACCGTCGTATCCGTAACACGGCGCGTTTCTTGTTGGCAAACTTAAACGGCTTCGACCCGCAACGTGATGCAGTGAAAGCGGAAGAGATGATTAGCTTGGATCGCTGGGCGGTGGCTTGTGCGTTAGAGGCGCAAAACGAAATTAAGGACGCCTACGACAACTATCAATTCCATGCCGTGGTGCAACGCTTAATGCGTTTCTGTTCGGTGGAAATGGGCTCATTCTATCTTGATATTATCAAAGACCGTCAATACACCACCAAAGCGGACAGCCTTGCCCGTCGTAGTTGCCAAACCGCCTTATGGCATATTGCAGAAGCGTTGGTGCGTTGGATGGCACCAATTCTATCATTCACCGCGGATGAAATTTGGGGTTACTTACCGAAAACCGCTACGCGGCGCGCCGAATTCGTGTTCACCGAAGAGTTTTACCAAGGCTTATTTGGCTTAGATGAAAGTGAAAAATTAGACGACGCTTACTGGCAAGCCCTGATTAAAGTGCGTTCCGAAGTGAACCGCGTGCTGGAAATCGCCCGTAATGAGAAAGTGATCGGCGGTGGTTTGGAAGCGGAAGTCACCGTTTATGCCAACGATGAATATCGCGCGTTATTAGAAAAACTCGGCGATGAACTCCGTTTCGTGCTGATTACTTCCAAAGCAGTAGTCAAACCGTTGGCGAATAAACCTGCTAATGCAGCAGAGGGCGAATTGGAAGGCATTGCGGTGAGCGTTGCGCGTTCCAACGGCGAAAAATGCCCGCGTTGCTGGCATTATTCCGACAAAATCGGCGTCAACCCGCAATATCCGACCCTTTGTCCGCGTTGCGTGGAAAATGTGGCAGGTAACGGCGAAATCCGTTACTTTGCGTAATCATTACTTTTAAGATGTAAAAGTACGGTCAATTTTCGGCAGTAGCAAAGGCATATGATGTAGCAAAGATATAAAGCCATCCAAGTGAAAGATGGGTTTATGTTGAACAAATAGCACCGCATTGAAAACGGCTCCAATGCGGTGCTATTTTGTGAGAGTAATTTCAGCGTTGTGCAACGGCGACATCATCTTGCAAATTTTGACCGCACTTTTCTTTATTTAGGAATCCTTATGGCAAAAAACAAATCCGGCCTTTCTTTTCTTTGGCTCAGTGCAGTGGCTTTTGTGCTTGATTTGCTCATTAAATATATTGTGGTGCAGAAATTCGATTTATACGAAAGCGTGAATGTACTGCCGGTATTTAATTTGACTTACGTACGCAACTATGGTGCGGCCTTTAGCTTTTTGGCGGATCATAGCGGTTGGCAGCAATATTTCTTTATCCTGTTGGCGTTGGGGATTTCCGGTATGTTGATTTATTTCTTAGCCAAAAACCGTGCAACACAAAAACTCCAAAATGCGGCTTATGCATTGATTATCGGTGGTGCGTTGGCGAATATGGCGGATCGCGCTTATAACGGGTTTGTGGTGGATTTCTTGGATTTTTATTGGGATATTTATCATTATCCGGTATTTAATGTAGCGGACATTGCCATTTGTATCGGTGCCGGTTTGTTGGCGTTAGACGCGTTCAAAAGCGAAAAGAAAAAAGTACAAGATAAACAGCAAGCAGAAAAGAGCGGTCAAAAATGAAGATAATTTTAGCTAATCCGCGTGGTTTCTGTGCCGGCGTGGATCGTGCCATCAGCATCGTGGAGCTGGCGCTGGAAATTCACGGCGCGCCTATTTATGTGCGGCATGAAGTGGTACATAACCGTTTCGTGGTGAACGGCTTGCGTGAGCGTGGCGCCATTTTTGTGGAAGAATTAAGCGAAGTGCCGGACGGTGCCATTGTGATTTTCTCCGCACACGGCGTGTCCCAAGCGGTGCGTCAGGAAGCGAAAGAACGCAATCTGAAAGTCTTCGACGCCACTTGCCCGTTGGTAACCAAAGTGCACATGCAGGTGGCGCGTGCCAGTCGCAAAGGTACCAAAGCCATTTTAATTGGGCATAAAGGTCACCCGGAAGTGGAAGGCACCATGGGGCAATATAGTAATGATGATGGTGGCATTTATTTGATCGAAAGCGTGGAAGATATTGCACGCTTACCGGTGCAGGAAAATGACGAACTCACTTTTATGACGCAAACTACGCTGTCCTTAGACGACACCGCGGAAACCATCGCGGCCCTGAAAGAAAAATATCCCGCTATTCAAGGCCCGCATAAAAACGATATTTGTTATGCCACTACCAACCGTCAGGAAGCGGTGCGTGAATTGGCGAAACAATCGGATTTGGTGCTTGTGGTAGGATCTAAAAACTCGTCTAACTCTAATCGTTTGGCGGAATTGGCTTCGCGGATGGGGGTGAAATCACAGCTTTTGGATGATCCTTCAGATATTCGCGCCGATTGGTTTGATGGCGTGCAAACCATCGGTATTACAGCCGGTGCATCCGCCCCGGAAGAACTGGTGCAATCTATTATTTCCCGACTGAAAGAATTCGGCGTCACCACCGTGGAAGAGCTTCAAGGCTTGGAAGAAAATATGTTCTTTGAAGTTCCGAAAGAGTTACGGGTAAAAGAGGTAAATTAAGAAAAACGGTATTTCTTATTGAAATACCGTTTTTTTATGTTAAACCGATATTCAGCAAATGCGATCTTGCCGTCCGGCGCGAATTCAATGCGGTGCTGAAATCGAGGGTTGTTGTTCCATGTTTTTGCTTTAAATTTTGCGGTCTGTTTTCAGCTTTTTCCGCAAAATTAAAAAACGACAAGCATAAGGATTCTGCTCATCTTTCTCGCGGTATTGTTCGAATTCAATTTCCCATTCGTCCCAGTTCAATAAAGGGAAAAACGTATCGCCGTCGATGTGCGCTTGGATTTGAGTTAAATACAATTTATCCGCATACGGCAAATATTGTTTGAACAATTCGCCACCGCCGATCAACATAATTTCTTCTGACTCTTTAACCGCCTCCAGTGCGCTTTCGAGGCTTTCCTTCCAAATTACGCCTTCGTATTCGTAAGGCTTGCGGGAAAGCACGATATTTGTTCGTTTCGGCAACGGGCGGCCGATGCTTTCAAAGGTTTTACGCCCCATAATTACTGGTTTGCCGGTCGTATTTTGACGGAACCAAGCAAGGTCGGCGGGCAGATGCCAAGGCATTTGATTATCTTTACCGATCACGCCGTTTAAGGTGGCGGCAACGATTAAACTAAACGTCATAAAACTTCTCCTTAAAATGCGTCCGCACTATATCACAGCGCCGCATAATTTTAATGCTTTTTAACCGCTTTGATGCTAACGTATGTGGCGTTTCGACCCGGTAAAATAACGATAAGCGAGCTAAAAATGAATAAAAAAACGATTGTAGTGAAATTCGGCACCAGCACTTTAACCTTAGGATCGCCGAAATTAAATGCGCCGCATATGGTGGACATCGTGCGCCAAATTGCGCAACTGCATCAGCAAGGTTATCGCGTGCTGATCGTCACTTCCGGAGCGATTGCCGCCGGGCGTCATTACTTGAATCATCCGTCACTGCCGCCGACCATCGCCTCCAAGCAACTGCTCGCAGCGGTGGGACAAAGCCAGTTGATTCAAGCTTGGGAAAAATTGTTCGCGATTTATGATATTCACATCGGACAAATTTTGTTGACCCGCGCCGATATTGAAGATCGCGAACGTTTTTTGAATGCGCGCGACACCTTGCACGCGTTGTTGGATAATCGAATTATTCCGGTGATTAACGAAAATGACGCCGTGGCGACGGCTGAAATTAAAGTGGGCGACAACGATAATTTATCCGCCTTGGTGGCTATTCTAGTGCAAGCCGAACAGCTTTATTTGCTGACGGATCAACAAGGGCTGTTTGATAGCGATCCGCGTAAGAATCCCAACGCGCAACTCATTCCCGTGGTGGCGCAAATTACCGATCATATTCGCGCCATTGCGGGCGGCAGTGGCACCCACCTTGGCACGGGCGGCATGATGACGAAAATTATCGCGGCAGATGTGGCGACGCGGTCCGGTGTCGAAACGATTATTGCGCCGGGCGCGCGTCCGAATGTGATTTTTGATCTTGTCCACGAGCACCGCATTGGAACTAAGTTTATCGCGCACCAATCAGATCGTCTGGAAAGTCGCAAACAATGGCTGTTTGCCGCGCCATGCGCCGGTGTGTTGACGATTGATGAGGGCGCGGAAAAAGCCATGCTCGAGCAAAATAAATCGCTGCTGCCAGCCGGCATCGTTACGGTGGAAGGCCGCTTTTCGCGCGGCGAAGTGGTGAAAATCCGCAATCCGGCGGGCAAAGACATTGCGCTTGGCATGCCGCGTTACAACAGTGATGCGTTGCTGTTAATCAAAGGCAAAAAGTCGCAAGATATCGAAGCGATTCTCGGCTACGAATACGGCGCCGTGGCGCTTCATCGCGATGATATGATCATTTTATAAACAAAAAAGATCGACGGTATTTTTGCCCCATCGTTTGGTTGAACATTCAAAATAGCACCGCATTGGAAGCGTTCCAATGCGGTGCTATTTTTTAATCACAAAATCATGCTTAGATTCAATAAATCTTCGATAAACGCCGGCGTCTGTCGGTTCTGTCCGCCGCTGTTTTTATTGAGCAAGTAAGGTGCTTAATGCACGATAAATCGCTCGGGCGGTTTCATCGGTAAGCGCATGCTCTTTTTCATCGCTGATTACCAGTGCGCTTTGTTTGCCAACGGCGGAGAGTTGCATAAAGTAAGTGCCTTTTTCTAAATCTGGTCGGGTTATGCCCAAACGCAACCATTCCTCATTATCTAATGGCGAATATTTAAGTTCGCGCTGCCCGCGTCCCGGCGTAGCAGACTGGGTTTCAAAGCCGATTTTGGGTAACGCATAACTTAATTTTTGCCAAGCTTGCGCGAAGGTTGCTTCCATACTCAATGCAGTTTTGCCGTTGCTGTCAGTGATTAAAGTAGATTGAAATGGGCCGACGGTAGCGTTGCTCAAATCTTGTTGTTGCTTGTTATAGGCGTTGGTCAGCGCCGCTACGAAACGATTCAAACGATCGGCCGTATAGCGTTGTTTTTCCGTGATATCCGGCGTAAATAAAATGCCGTCGCGGCGCATTTGTGCTACTGAAACCGCTAACGCGCCGCTATCGCGTACGGATACCTGCTCCACTTGATAACGAATTTCGGTGTCGGCTTTATCGTCGGCGCGTCCGGTGCTATGCCAATCCGTCAGCAAAATCGCGCCATTGAGCGTGGAATCAATGCCTTCTTCTTTTAATAAACGTTGAATTTGTTGGAGGTTATAAAGAGAGGTTTGCTCCTCTGAATACACGATAAGTGCACGTTCGCCGTCAAATTGGGTTAGGGAATTTTTGATGATAGCCAGAGGAACGGACGGCGGGCGAATGTCGATGGTGGCGCTTTTTTTAATATCAACTTGTGGCAATTCGAAGGTATTGTCCGCTTTAGGCAAATTTACGCCGCCGCTGGCCAATGGAGAAAAATTGGGTACGGAGGCATCTAATTTCTGATAGGTGTCGTTGGCATTTTGTTGTTTTTCGGGATCGCCGGAGCAAGCGCATAATAAATGGATGCTCGCTAATCCTAAAAGTAGTTTTTTCATGGAGAAATCCTTTAAATAAATAAAAAATGACTGCACTTTGACAGTCAATTTTCTAATCAATTTAGAGTCGAATATTCGACCCCGAGGGAATCAAAGCAAGCCGGCAGTTTTTAATGCTGCTTCGACTTTTGGTTGTGCGCTTTCGCTTAATACAGTGAGCGGCAAGCGTAGAAATGGTGATTTGATGAGGCCTAGACGATAAGCCGCCCATTTCACCGGAATCGGGTTGGATTCGACAAATAAATCATGGTGGAGCGCCATTAAACGGGCATTAATCATTTCCGCTTTACTGAATTCACCGGTGCGGGCTAAATGACAGATCTCCGCCATGTCTTTGGCTGCAAGATTATTGGTGACTGAAATTACGCCTTCTGCGCCGAGCTTCATTGCTTCCAAACCAGTCGCGTCATCGCCGCTTAATACGATGAAATCGTCGCCGGCTAATTTTTTAATTTCGGTTATGCGGCTGACGTCGCCGGTCGCTTCTTTAATGCCGATGATATTTTTAATTTTCGCCAAACGTGCCACGGTTTCCGGTTTCATATCGCTGCCGGTACGTCCCGGTACATTGTAAAGAATTTGGGGTAAGTCGGTACATTCGGCGATTGCTTTGAAGTGTTGATACATACCTTCTTGGGTTGGTTTGTTGTAGTAAGGTACGACCGAAAGACAACCCGCCACGCCGCTATCGCGCAATAGTTTGGTCATCATGATGGCTTCGCTGGTAGCATTCGCACCGGTGCCGGCGATAACCGGAATTCTGCCTTTGGCAAGTTCTACGGTTTTTTCAATTACTTTCACGTTTTCTTCAATACTCAGCGTTGCGGATTCGCCGGTGGTACCCACGGAGACGATGGCATCAGTGCCGGCGTCGATATGATATTCAACCAGTTTTTCTAAAGTATCAAAATCAATACAGCCGTGGCTGTTCATCGGTGTAATTAAAGCTACGATGCTGCCGGAAAATAAGGAATTTTGCGTAGACATAGAACCTCCGTTTATGCGTTATGATTTTTATGTTTGAAAAGCATTCGTTAGGATCGCTAAAATAGCTCAAATTTGCAAATCATTTTTTATTTTGAAAATGGAGGATTTTCTATGAAAACATTACAAGCAGGCGATGCGGTGCCACAATTTACATTAAACGACCAAAATAATCGACCTGTTTCGTTAGCGCAATTTAAAGGTCGAAAAGTACTGATTTATTTTTATCCGAAAGCGCTTACGCCGGGTTGTACTACGCAGGCTTGTGGTTTACGTGATGCCAAAAACGAATTGGAAAAATTAGGTGTAGTAATTTTGGGTATCAGTCCGGACAGTCCTAAAAAATTGGCACAATTTGCCGACAAAAAAGATCTTAATTTCACTTTGTTGGCTGATGAAGATCATCAAGTGGCAGAACAATTCGGTGTATGGGGCGAGAAAAAATTTATGGGCAAAACTTATGACGGTATTCATCGTGTTAGCTTTTTGCTTGATGAGACCGGTAAAATTCAGCATGTTTTCGATAAATTTAAAACCGGCGAGCATCATCAAGTAGTACTGGATTTTCTCCACCAACAGCTTTAAAAATTGGCCACGCTTTTTGTTTTGAATCAAAGTGTGGTCGAAAATTGTTGTCTTATTAAATAATTCGTATTTACGGCGTTCTATCCTTTTGCTAGAATTTCCCACCTAATTGAAACTAATTCTCAATTACTTTTCTATTTAAGTTAAGATTAAGGATAAAACGATGCCTCAACTTTTTGAATTTCTTCAACAATATAGCGATTACATTATTATCGGACTTTTGCTTTTGATGAGCGTAATTATGCTTGCGATGGCCATTGAGCGTTTCATTTTTTTGAGCAAAATTAACGTCGGAAAATATTCCAATATTCATGCTTTGGACATCGATTTGAATCGTAATATGACGATTATTTCTACTGTTGGGGCAAATGCGCCTTATGTAGGACTATTGGGCACGGTTATCGGGATTTTACTCACGTTCTACCAAATCGGTCAGGGCGGCGGTAATGTAGATGCCGGCGAAATTATGTTACATCTTTCTTTAGCCTTGAAGGCCACCGCATTGGGTATTTTAGTGGCGATTCCTTCTATGGTGTTTTATAACGGTTTAAACCGTAAAATTGAAGTGAACCGTTTGAAATGGAAAGTGCTAAATTCACAAAAAGATAAGGAATAGCCGTGAAAAAATTTGATGAAATCAATATTATTCCTTTTATCGACATCATGCTGGTATTGTTGGCGATTGTATTGGTTACCGCATCTTTTATCTCGCAAGGCAAAATTCAAGTAAATGTACCGAAAGCCAGTACAGCGGTGGCGTTTAAATCGGACGAATTAGCCAAATTGCTCACCGTAACAGCAAATGGCGAGCTGTATTTCAATGATAAAGCGATTTCTCAAGAAGCGTTGGAAGCGGAAATTAGTCAATGGAATAAAGATCAAAAAGTCACGTTGAAAATTGATGCCGAAGCCAGTTTCCAGGATTTTGTCAGTATCACCGATTTGCTTGCGAAAAACGATATTAAAAATGTGGCTATCGTATCCATGAAAGATAAAGGTGGTAATGCGGGTTCTTCAAGCATCCCGGCAGCCAAATAGGAAGAGTTATGCAACAAGCGAAACGTTCATCCTTGGGGTTGTTAATTTCCGTTCTCGTACACGGTGCGATTATCGGCGCCTTGCTGTGGAATTGGCACAAACCGAGCGATAGTGCAAATAACCATGCCGGTGAACTTTCCACCAGTATTTCGATGGAAATGTTACAAGGTATGCGCATTGAAGAGCCGGAACCTGCGCCTGAACCGTTGAAAGCCGAACCTGAACAACCAAAAGAAGAAATAGTGGCCGATCCGACTAAAAAGCCGGAGCCTGAAAAGAAAAAAGAACCGGAGAAAAAAACGGAAGATAAGCCGAAACCACCTAAAGAAAAACCGAAGAAAGAGGTGAAACCCGTTGAGAAATCGACGAATTTACCGAAAAATTTACCGACAGGCGATAAAAACGTGAATTCATTGAATTCGGCTAATTCTAAAGCGACGACAACGGGAGCGACAAATACTAATGCAAATATGGCGGGAACGGGTTCTAGTACCGATGAAATCGCTGCTTATAAAGCCGCCTTATATCGTGAAATTGAACGGCGCAAAGGATATCCGCAACGTGCAAGAATGATGCGCAAACAAGGCGTTGTACATATTGCATTTAATGTGGGCAATGATGGTTCTTTAAGTGGCGAAAGCGTAATAAAATCATCGGGTGATGAAAGTCTGGATAACGCCGCATTGAAGGCAGTGAGAAATGTCAAACCGATCGGTCCTAAACCGGCAGGACTCTCCGGTAGCATTTCGGTACCTATTCGGTTTAGTTTGCAATAAAGAGAAAAGCAGAGTTTCGGCTCTGCTTTTGGGGCATAAGAAATCCGCATGGCTAAATGATCAGTCAGCGGATTTTTTAGTTAATAACGCGATTTAAAATTTAAAAGGTCAAGCGATCGCGATTTTTTTCAAGTGTCGCTTTACCGATGCCTTGCACTTCAAGTAATTGTTCTGCTGTGGTGAAATTACCATGTTTCTCACGGTATTGTACGATAGCTTCCGCTTTTTTCGCCCCGATACCGGTTAATGCTTTTTGGATTTCACCTGCCGTTGCGGTATTAATATTGAGTTTATTGCCCATATCGGCGGTTTGTTGGGTTTCAGCGTTTGCGGTTTGTACCATAGCAGCAGGCTCTGCCGCTTTTTCTGCCGCAAAAACACTGCCGTTAAATAATGCGCCGCCAAGTACGTAAGCACTGATAAAGGTTTTGACTAATTTCATAGGGTATCCTTGTTAATGGTTAAAATGTTGATAGAATCAACGCCCGCTATTTTCCAATTTTCCTAAAAACCAACAATAAATCGACCGAACTTTTGCGATCCGATTCGCAAAAATAATCGGGTTGTCCTATAAAAATTATGATTTATACGATTGAAAAGTAATATTTTTATTAACCGATATGTTGAAAACACGCATATTTTCCATCGCATTTTTTCTTTCGCTTTCAGCATCTGCGGAGCAATTCGTTTCACTTACTCTTTGTAGCGATCGTTTGTTGGCCGAATTAGCGCGGCCCGAACAAATTTCCGCGCAATCGCTTTATTCCAAAAATCCGTTGATGATGTTGGATAAAGTGAACCGTGACAAACCTGCGCTTGAAGTTACACTTACGTCATTATTGCCCTATCTCGATAAAACATTATTAATTAATGAGACTTTTTATCCGCGACTAGCAGCCGATTTAAAAAAACTCGGTGCCAAAATTGTGCCGATTAACGATAGCCCGCAAACGCCTGAAGAATTATTTGCGCTGATATTGCAACTCGGTAAGCTGACGGGTAATGAAAGGCATGCGGAAGCTTTGATTGATAAATTAAAATCGCAACACTCTCGTTTAAATCTGTCGTCTAGCGTTACCGATACGCTTATACTTTCTGATACAGGCCCCGTCGGCGATTTTCCACAATATTCTATTTTGCTTGATTTGCTCGGTTTAACCCCCTTAAAAATGCCGCTTACGACACAAAATTTTTCATTGGAAAAGGTGTTGCTTGCAGAACCGAACGTGTTGATTGAAATCTCCGATCGGCAAAGTTATAACGAACAGGCGGAATTGTTGCACCATCCATTTTTGCGAAAGCTTTTTCAGAATCGACCACATTTTCACATCCCGATGAAATATACTTATTGCTTCGATCATGGCGTGTGGATGGGCGCGGAGATGATTTATCATCAGCAGAAATAATTTATCTCGCCTCTGGGTGATATTTTTATTCGTTCGTTTGCGGACAAGGTGAAAAATAAATTGATTCTGGAAAGCGTTTGCACAACTTCAACCATTCCACCTTAGCAATTTGCACTTTTAAGATAAATTCTCCTTGCTCGGTGACTTGCTCGTTCAGCACCGCATTGAGCCGATACAGTGCATGGCGAAGTTTTCCTTGGTGTGGCAGAAGCGTGAGGGTCAATGAAAGCATCTCGTTTTTTAGCCGCGTTCTAATCGCTTCCAACAGTAAATCCGTGCCTTCGCCGTTATGTGCAGAAAGGTAAACCGCGACCGGTTTATGTTCATCATCGTATTCAATGTGCGGTTCCACGTTTTCCAATAAATCGATTTTGTTATATATCAATAAAGTCGGTACGTGGTTCGCGCCGATCTCATTTAGCACCGCATTGACGGCCTCAATATTTTCCCATTTCCGTACGTCGGTGGCATCAATCACATGCAATAAAAGGCTCGCTTCTACGGTTTCCTGCAAGGTGGATTTGAAGGCGGAAATCAGAGCGTGCGGCAGTTGACGTACAAAGCCCACGGTATCCGCAACAATCGTTGTGCCGACATCTTGAATTGATAGACGGCGCAAGGTCGGATCAAGCGTGGCGAACAGTTGATCAGCAGCGTAAACATCGGCTTGTGTGATGGCATTAAACAAAGTGGATTTGCCCGCATTGGTATAACCGACCAAAGAAACGGTGGGAATCTCCGCTTTTTGTCGGGTTTGGCGATTTTGACGGCGTTGTTTTTCCACTTTTGCTAAACGATTTTGCAACTGAGCAATGCGCACTTTAATTAAACGACGATCCGTTTCCAATTGGGTTTCACCGGGGCCGCGTAAACCTACCGCACCTTTTTGTTGATCCAAACCGGTTTTACGGCGCACGAGGCGCGCGGCTAAATGGTTGAGTTGCGCCAGTTCCACTTGTAATTTCCCTTCGTGCGAACGGGCGCGTTGGGCGAAAATATCTAAAATTACCCCGGTGCGATCCACCACGCGGCAACCGCATAAGCTTTCTAAATTGCGCGTTTGCGCAGGTGTAAGTAGGTGGTTTACCAGCACCGCATTGGCATTGTGCGTTTTCACTGCTGCGGCGATTTCTTGTGCTTTGCCTTCGCCTACGAAATATTTGGCGTGCGGCGCACGACGGCCGACGGTAATGATTTCTAACACAGCCGCTCCGGCAGAATCGGCAAGCAGAAGAAATTCTTGTAGTTCTTCGATATTTGGGTTTTGCGAAAAGTAAACCTGTACGACAATAACATTGTCGCATCGTGAATTGGTTTTGGAAGATAAAGAAAGTGCGGTTGAAATTTCCGTTAAATTTTCAACCGCACTTTTAATATATTGATTATTCATTCGAGAAGGTTATTCGGCTTGCGTTTCTCTTTCTTCCGCCACTTCCGCCGGCGTTGCAGCGTGATGGTTACTGTTGTGGTGAGATACGGAACGCGCCGGTACTACGGTGGATATTGCGTGTTTGTAGACCATTTGATTTACAGTGTTTTTCAATAAAATCACGAATTGATCAAACGATTCGATTTGACCTTGTAATTTAATTCCGTTCACAAGATAAATCGATACAGGAATACGCTCGCGACGTAGCGCATTTAAATAAGGATCTTGTAAAGATTGTCCTTTTGCCATTTTGCTATCCTTTTGTCGTTATTATGAAAAGTTTGATAGAAACTTGTTGTCTCCGCGCTCAAATATAGCAACAAACGCCGAATTTGTCTATTTGCTTTCCCGTAACTTTTTCAACACTAATTTCATTTTGTCATCAAGTGGCGCGTTAAAACGCAAGGTTTCACCCGTTTTAGGATGCTCGAAACGAATAGAAAAAGCGTGTAAAAATAAGCGATTTAAACCGAGTTTCTGTATTTGTTCATCAAATTCCTTATCGCCGTATTTGTCATCTAACGCAATCGGATGTCCTGCATATTGAGTATGCACGCGGATTTGATGGGTGCGACCGGTTACCGGTGAGGCTTTTACCAAAGTAGCGTTCGGATAACGTTCTTCAATTGAGAAACGGGTCTCCGAAGGCTTGCCTTGTTCGCTTACTCGCACGATTCGCTCGCCGCTGGAAAGCTCGTTTTTTAATAACGGCGCTTGAATTGCTTTTATATGCGATTGCCACTGCCCACGTACTAAGGCGAGATAATCTTTTTGTACGGTTTTTATGCGTAGTTGCTCATGTAAATTGCGCAATGCGGAACGTTTTTTAGCAATGAGTAAAATGCCTGAAGTATCGCGATCTAAACGATGCACAAGTTCCAAAAAATGCGCTTCAGGGCGCAGTGCACGCAAGGCTTCAATAACGCCGAAGTTTAATCCGCTGCCACCATGCACCGCGATGCCGGACGGCTTATTTAGCACGATTAAACAATCGTCTTCAAACAGGATTTGGTTTTCCAGTGCAGCCACTTTATTTAAGTTCTTGGAAACCTGCGTATCGTTTTGCTGCGCTACGCGTACCGGCGGTACACGCACCACATCGCCCGTTTGTAATTTATATTCCGGCTTAATTCGTCCTTTGTTTACCCGTACTTCCCCTTTACGCACAATGCGATAAATCAAGCTTTTCGGTACGCCTTTAAGTTTCGCCAACAAATAATTATCAATGCGTTGTCCGCTTTCGTCCTCACTAATGACCAGTGTTTTCACCACCGCATTGATAATTTTCTCTTTTTGTTCCGTCATGTTTTTCCCTTTTGAAAATGGGTACGAATCATATCATAAAAGCGTTTGGAGGATAATAATCGCCTTGCCAATTTACGGCTTTCCGTGGATAATAGAGCGTCTTTTTGCGCCTTAAATTCGGCGCTGAAAATTGACAAGATTTGTTGTTCAAAACTCAATGCAGCGTTCGGCATAAGACATTGATAATCAACAATTTTTCTTGAATCAAACCAGCCGCTTGCAACGCGTGTGGAATATCGCGTTGTTTTATAAAACGATTATTTATTGTTTACTAACGTTATCAATGCACCCAGCAACATACAATCGTGAGATTGACTGACGCGTGAAACACGAGGTCGATAACGAAGCAAAGTGCGGTTTGTTTTCGAGGTATTTTTAAAATCTAAAAAAGAGAATTGACAATGAAAAGAATGTTAATCAATGCGACTCAAAAAGAAGAGTTGCGTGTGGCGCTTGTGGATGGACAACGCCTTTTTGACCTGGATATCGAAAGTCCGGGACACGAACAAAAAAAAGCCAATATCTACAAAGGGAAGATTACCCGCGTTGAACCAAGCCTTGAAGCGGCTTTTGTCGATTATGGTGCAGAACGTCACGGTTTTTTACCGTTAAAAGAAATTGCACGTGAATATTTCCCGGCAGACTATGTATTCCAAGGTCGTCCGAATATTCGCGATATTTTGAGCGAGGGCCAAGAGGTTATCGTTCAAGTGAATAAAGAAGAGCGCGGTAATAAAGGCGCTGCATTGACAACCTTTGTTTCCCTCGCGGGGAGTTATTTGGTGATTATGCCAAATAATCCGCGTGCTGGTGGTATTTCTCGTCGTATTGAAGGTGATGAGCGCACTGAATTAAAAGAAGCCTTAAGTTCTTTAGATGTGCCGGAAGGTGTGGGTTTAATCGTGCGTACTGCCGGTGTGGGTAAATCACCGGAAGAATTGCAATGGGATTTAAAAGTGCTATTGCATCATTGGGATGCGATTAAACAAGCCTCTCAAAGCCGTCCGGCGCCGTTTTTAATTCACCAAGAAAGTGATGTGATCGTGCGCGCAATCCGCGATTATTTGCGTCGCGACATCGGCGAAATCTTAATTGACAGCCCGAAAGTGTTTGAAAAAGCCAAAGAGCATATCAAACTAGTGCGTCCTGATTTCATTAATCGCGTGAAACTTTACCAAGGCGAAGTACCGCTTTTCAGTCATTATCAAATTGAATCGCAAATCGAATCTGCCTTCCAACGTGAAGTGCGTTTGCCGTCCGGCGGTTCCATTGTGATTGATGTGACCGAAGCCTTAACCGCCATTGATATCAACTCTGCGCGTTCGACTCGTGGCGGCGATATTGAAGAAACTGCCTTAAATACCAACCTTGAAGCGGCCGACGAAATCGCGCGTCAATTACGTTTGCGCGACTTAGGTGGTTTGGTGGTGATCGACTTTATTGATATGACGCCGGTTCGTCATCAACGTGAAGTAGAGAACCGTATTCGCGATGCAGTGCGCCAAGATCGTGCACGTATTCAAATCAGCCGAATCTCCCGTTTCGGTTTGCTGGAAATGTCGCGTCAACGTTTGAGTCCGTCTCTTGGTGAATCGTCACATCATATTTGTCCGCGTTGTCAAGGCACCGGTAAAGTGCGTGATAATGAATCCCTATCTTTATCCATTTTGCGTTTAATCGAAGAAGAGGCCCTAAAAGAAAACACCAAACAAGTGCATACTATCGTGCCAGTGCAAATTGCTTCTTACTTATTGAATGAAAAACGTAAAGCTATCAGCAGCATTGAAAAACGTCATAATGTGGATGTCATCGTTGCGCCAAATGAGGCAATGGAAACACCGCATTTCAGCGTATTCCGTTTACGTGACGGCGAAGAAGTGAACGAATTAAGCTATAACTTGGCGAAAGTTCATTGCTCAGAAGAGGATTCGACCGAGGAGTCCTTAATTTCTCGTAATGTAGAAAGTCCGCTCGTCGTTGAACAACCGGCGGTAGAAAACGCGGCGGTTTCTCTTTCGATTTCTGAAGCCGCACCGACACCGATAGAACGCAAAATGAGCGAACCTTCTTTGTTGACAAAAATCATCGCGAGAATCAAAAGATTGTTCGTATCTGAATTGGTAGAAGAAAAGCCGCAAAATAACCGCAATAACCATAACAACCGTAATCAACGCCGTTCACCAGAACGCCGTAATGTATCGCGTCGTTCAAGAATAGAAAGTTCGGAAACGGAGAAATTCGAGGAAGAAAACCTTCGTCCGGTTCGCGAACACAACGTTCGTCGTTCACGTCGCAATATTGCAGACGAAAATTCACTCGAAAGAAATACGACGGAAAGTTCGCTTAATTTTGTCGGGGCATCGGAAACTCAAACGGAAGGAAAATCTGAACAGGCTCTGCAACAACGTCGTCAGCGTCGCGATTTACGTAAACGTGTACGTATTGAAGATAATCCGCCAGAAGTACCAAAGATTGAAACTACAGTTGAGCCTACAATAGTTGAACCAATTCAGTCTGAAGCAACAGAGCAGCCACGTCAGGAGCGTCAACGTCGTACGCCGCGCCATTTGCGCGTTTCAAATAATCAGCGTCGTCGCCGAGTTGAGCCTAAATCACCAATGCCGTTGTTTGCTGCAGTGGCTTCACCGGAATTGGCGAGTGGTAAAGCCTGGATCGATTATTCGACGGCAAATACCTTGAAAGAAAATAATTTTCTATCGGTAGACGAATTGCTTGAGCAAGAGAAAATTAAAAAAGGATTTATCACACCGATAACAGACATTGTTGTTGAAGAAAAAACGGTAGATATAAAACCGGCTTTTGATTTCATTACTCAACCAGCAAACGAATCCGTACAGAAAAAGGTGCAAAAATCCTTAGAACGCCTTCATAGTGAGGCATGTGGAGAAATTGAATCGACTGAAACCATTCAATCGGAGTCGGCTGAAAATAATATGGGATTTGTCCGTCGTTATGAGTTTAATGGTCGCTTAGGTACGATTTCTTCGGTTATTCATACCAAAGCAGAAATGACGCTTGCCAAAGCGAGTGAAGAAGTCTCACGACCATTTCCGATAACGGAATGGCAAGAATCACGTTATTATTTTTATGGTAAAGGCGCGGCGGGGCATCACAGTGCGATTAGCCACGTATATTCCGAACCTACTCGTGCGAGAGCGGAATAGTTGAAAGATTGGCGCGGTAACGTGCCGATTTTTTATTTTGAATTAAAAATAATCACTCAAGAAAAATATGCTGTTTTGTTCTTGACGAGATTTGTTAAAAAACGTATTATTCGCCTCGTTTAAATCACGGAGGAATGGTCGAGTGGTTGAAGGCACCGGTCTTGAAAACCGGC